>JBPOFE010000029.1:0-26047 GCA_051252035.1 Sulfitobacter sp. | reverse complement strand
CCGTGAGTTCACAGATGAACGCCCTGCAACTCAGCTCTCAAGTGCCACTTATGCTAACTTCAACGAGTAGCCCACTGGACACGCAGATAGCCTGCGCGTTAACTGTTCGCAATTAAAGCGAGTTTTGTCCCATGCCCTCTGTCTTGATCCTGAACGGTCCAAACCTTAACCTGCTTGGCACGCGCCAACCTGATGTCTATGGCACCACGACCTTGGCGGATGTCAAAGCCTTGTGTGACAAGACTGCAAAGCGTTTGGGTTTGACCATTATGTTTGAGCAATCAAATCATGAAGGTGCGATGATTGATCTTATTCATGACGCAAAAGGCAAACATGATGCGATTGTCCTGAATGCTGGTGCATATACCCACACCTCTATCGCGCTGATGGATGCCATCGCATCGGTGGAACTGCCAGTTGTCGAGGTTCATCTGAGCAATATCCATGCCCGCGAGGTGTTTAGGCATACCTCTTATGTGGCCCCTGTGGCGCTTGGGCAAATCTGTGGCTTTGGGGCCAAAGGGTATGAATTGGCCTTGGATGCAATCTCTGATGCGTTATTAAAAACATGAGTTTACGCGCCTACCTTCATTCGATTGCACGCTGTCCCGCGATTGAAGAATTGTGGGACGCACATACACACCGGATGGCGGAATTTGGCTTTGATCGGCTGATCTATGGCTTCACGCGTTACAAGACCTCGACATCATTGGGGGATCCTGAGGATTTTGTGATCCTGACCAACCACAGCCGGGAATATACAGATGAATTTCTGGGTGGTGGCCTCTATTTCCATGCCCCGATGGTGCATTGGGCGCTGGCACATGATGGCGCGTGTAGTTGGGCGGTATTGCACGACATGGCCCAATCACGCGCCATGACCCCTGCCGAAGAGCGTGTGGTTGCGTTTAATCAGCGCATGGGCGTGCATGCGGGCTATACGGTGAGTTTCAAGTCGATCTCAAACCGGGCCAAGGGTGCCATCGCCCTGACCGCGAAACCGGGCATGAGCCAAGCGGATGTGGATGCGGTCTGGGCCGAACATGGCGATGATATTCAACTGATGAATGAGATTTTACACCTCAAGATTCTCACCCTACCCTATAGTACCCCTGGCCGTGCATTGACGCCGCGCCAACGCGAGGCGTTGGAATGGGTTGGCGATGGTAAAACCATGCAAGACATCGCGGTAATCATGGGTTTGACCTCTGCGACGGTTGAAAAGCACCTGCGGCTTGCGCGGGACGCATTGGCGGTTGAAACCACAGCGCAGGCGGTGTTGAAAGCCGCGTTTGCGAACCAAATGTTTGTTTTGGACGCTTAAAGCGCAATAAAACTGCGCGAGGTAAGGAATCCCCTACTGGCGTCCTGTGAATAGTTAACGCAAGGTTAACCTGTTCCCGTCACGTGGGTTACCCACGGGAACAACGGCTCGCAAAACCTTGAAATTACAAGGCTCTTTTGGGTCGCCGGGTACAGTTGGGCGTATTGATCTGCCTGACTGTCCGGGGTAACCAAACGCCCTGCTTCTCCCCGAGCAATCCTGTCAAAAGGGCGTTAGGGGGTGGTTCTGTCTGGAGTGACAGGGCCACCTTATGCCATGTCGCCAGATGAAACACGCCCGGCGGCAGCACAGAAAAAGGGCGGCGCATTTAACTGCACCGCCCCTTCCTAATTCGAATTTGACGTTGATCAGCCCTTGGCGGCTTTGGCCACTTCAGCTGCGAAGTCTTCTTTGATGACTTCGATGCCTTCGCCAACTTCAAGACGCACAAAACCGGTGATGGTAGCACCCGCTTCTTCGGCGGCTTTGCCAACGGTCAGATCAGGGTTTACCACGAACGATTGGTTCAGCAGTGTCACTTCGGACATGTATTTCTGCATCCGGCCCACGATCATCTTTTCGATCACGGCCTCTGGCTTGCCAGATTCACGGGCGATGTCCATCTGAACCTGCTTTTCCTTTTCGACAACTGCCGGGTCAAGATCAGCCTCAGACAAAGACGCAGGTTTGATCGCTGCGATGTGCATTGCAACCTGTTTGCCAAATGCTTCATCGCCGCCAGTCATTGCAACCAAAACGCCAATTTTACCCATATTTGGGGCCGCGGCATTGTGGACATAGGACACAACTACGTCACCTTCGATGGATTCCATGCGGCGTACCGACATGTTTTCACCAATCACGGCAACGGCGTCTGTCACGGTCTGCTCAACGGTTTTACCGCCCATGTCAGCCGCTTTCAGCGCGTCAACATCAGATGCAGAAACAGCGACATCGGCAATGCCTGCAACCATTTTCTGGAAATCAGCGTTTTTGCCAACAAAGTCAGTTTCAGAGTTCACTTCAACCGCAACGCCACGACCGCCTGCAACCTTAACCGCAACAAGACCCTCAGCCGCTGTACGGCCAGATTTCTTTGCCGCTTTGGCCAGACCTTTGGTGCGCAGCCAATCAACAGCTGCGTCCATGTCACCGTCGTTTTCTGTCAGTGCCTTTTTGGCGTCCATCATGCCCGCGCCCGTGCTGTCGCGCAGTTCTTTCACCATTGATGCTGTGATAGCCATCTTGGTTCTCCTCTTGGGGATATGAATGATTGGGGGCAGGTCCACCCTGCCCCATATTTCAAAAGTCGCGTCAGAATTACTCTGCGGCTTTTTCTTCGGCTTTGGCGACGGTTTCCTTTTTGGATTCGATATCCAAAGGTGCGTCCTTGGACATCGCGTCGTTGGAAGCGGTCTCGGATGAGGCATCGCCAACTTCAACACCGGTTGATTCCTCAGCCAGTGCTTCCTCGGCAGGTGCTTCTTCCATCTCGCCCAGATCAACGCCCGCCGCACCCAATTGGGCCGACATGCCGTCAAGTGCCGCGCGGGCTGCCAGATCGCAGTACAGGTTGATCGCGCGTGCCGCGTCATCGTTACCTGGAATCAGGTAATCAACACCATCAGGAGAACAGTTGGTGTCAACCACGGCCACAACCGGGATACCCAGCTTGTTGGCTTCGGCGATGGCCAGCTGCTCTTTTTTCACGTCGATGACAAAAATCAGGTCAGGACGGCCGCCCATTTCGCGGATACCACCCAAAGATGCCTGAAGTTTGCCCTGATCACGTTCCATGCCAAGACGCTCTTTCTTGGTGAGACCTTCAAAGCCCTGCTCGGACTGCTCATCAATGTGCTTGAGGCGCTGGATCGATTTCGAAACGGTCTGCCAGTTGGTCAGCGTACCGCCCAACCAACGGTGGTTCATGTAATATTGTGCGCATTTTTCTGCGGCCTCGGACACAGGCTGTGCGGCCTGACGCTTGGTACCAACAAAAAGGATGCTGCCGCCCTTGGCGACGGTGTCACGGATAACCTGCAACGCCTGATCCAGCATTGGAACAGTCTGCGTCAGATCCATGATATGGATGCCGTTACGCGCGCCGTAGATATACGGACCCATACGTGGGTTCCAGCGCTGCGTCTGGTGGCCGAAGTGTACGCCTGCTTCAAGCAATTGGCGCATGGAGAACTCAGGAAGAGCCATGTCGTTATACCTTTCCGGTTTAGCCTCATCGGGGGTATGACATCATGTGATGCCAACCGGCGGACGTTTCCGGGATTTCTCCCCGGATGCGCCCAACCCCGACTGCGGGTTTAAGTGAGCGCCGTATAGGCTGAGCTTTACGGGGACGCAAGCATACATTTACTCTTTGACAGTCCGCGCTACCTGCTCTTTTCTGGGTCACGCAATCGTGACGGGCGCATTCACATGTATTGGCGCAAAGTTATGACAATAAAAACAACGGGGAACATCAAATGAACACCTTTACCGCAGCCATTGCTGCATCCTTTTTAGCCGTTGCCGCTTATGCCGAGCCATTGGCGCTGACGCCTGCCGATCCACAACCAGACGCGGCTGATCTGTCACCGGGTTTGGCGGTTTCTTATGCCTATGAGAGTGTACGCACCTTGGCAGACGCCGAAGAAGCGCTGGCTGATGCCCGCAAAGGGCCGCCGCTGAAAGGTCTGTCGTATGAAGACAACAATGATGGCGATCTTACGCTCACGGCAAAATCAGCACAGAAAGTTGTCGCCGCGATCAGCGGCTTTATCCGCTTTGATGCGCCCGGCACCTACGAAGTCGATACATTGAGCAATGACGGTCTGGTGCTGACAATTGGCGGTCAGGAAGTTGCGTATTATGATGAGGTACATGCCTGTGAGCCGTCGGGTGTGATGGAAGTCGCCGTGCCAGAGGCCGGTTGGTATGACCTTGAAGCCACCTATTTCCAGCGCAAAGGCTCTGCCTGTTTGACAATGGATTGGAATGTGGGTGGCACATTTGGCCCAGTGCCAGATGAGGCTTTCGCCCACATCGAATGATCAGGCCGCGTTAAGCGTGACCCAAAAGATCCGAATGGGCCGTTCTGACGGCCTGTTCGGATGCCAGTGCCAACGCCTTGCGGTTGGGGAATTCTGACACTTTCAGCGGTGCGTGATAGATCACCGTGACACTGCCCTGCCGCGCCGGGGCTAGTGTGGTGATCAGATGCGCGCCAAACGACATATCCCCCCACCATCCATAAAACCGCGCGTCGGTCCCAGGTGGCGCTTGATAGACCACGGTGACAGGCTGCACCGAAATCTCATCCCGTAAGCTGGGTTCAAAAAACGCCTGAAACAGTGTTGTTTTAAACGGCAGCACCTGCATGCCATCGGTGCTGGTGCCTTCGGGAAAGAACAATAACTTATGCCCCGCAAGCAGGCGGTCGTGAAACACCTTGGTCTGTTCCTGCGCCTTTGCCGGGTTGCGTTCGATAAACACGGTCCCGGTGGCACGTGCCAGCCATCCGATCCCCGGCCACCCTGCCACTTCGGATTTCGAAACAAAGTAAATGCGTTTCGCCACGTTCAGCGCAAAGATATCCAGCCAAGAGGTGTGGTTTGCCACAACGGCCCCGCGAGTGGCCATCGGCGTGCCGCGCACGTGGTGCGAGATGCCCAATATCCAAAACGCCACACGACAAACCGTTTGCGTGATATGCGGTGTCACAGGGCGGTTCAGCCCACAAATTGGCCTTTCAATCAGACGCACAAGCAGCAAGATCACCAAGCCCCCGAATACCAATACCGCAAGCGCGATAGCCCGCAGCACGACGCGCAGCCAACCCAGTACCGTGATGCGTGGTAATTCAGGCAAATCGCCGCTGTCCCATGTCTGGCTCATTGCGGCGCACCGCCGTAAATCCGGGCCTGACGGGCGCTCATTTGCTGGGTGTCCATGATCAGGCAGACATCAATAGTGTTAAACGCATGATCGACATAGGCTCCCTCTCCGACGCATCCCCCCAGCCGCAAGTAGGCTTTGATCAGGCTGGGAATTTGCACCATCGCTGCGCGTCGATCGAGATCAACCTCATTGACTAAATCCATGTTTTGATATGATTTTTCCAGCGCCTTTACCCGCAATTCCGGTGGCGCCAGGTGGCGGTGGTGCAACAGGGACAACGGCTGCGCCAGTCGAGCAATGTCCGTGCCATGAAAGCTCGCTACGCCGAACAGCACTTCTATGTCATGATCGGCGACATATTGCGCCAAAGCCGACCATAGATGGTGCATCGCCATGCCACCGCGATAGTCAGGATGTACACAAGACCGTCCCAATTCCAATATACGCCGACCGGATGCGCGCAGCGGTTCAAGATCATATTCATCTTCAGAATAGAACTGCCCAGCTTCGCGGGCTTTCTCCGCTCGCATTAAGCGATAGACGCCCACGACCGCGCCCGTACTTTGATCGTATAACAAAAGATGATCAAAAAACGGATCAAACGCGTCTTGTTCCAACCCGGCATCATGATCAACCATCAAGCCACCGCCACCCAATTCGGTGACAAACACCTGATAGCGCAGGCGTTGCGCCGCGCGGAGTTCCTCAGCCGATTGTGCCAGCTTCACGTGAAAATCTGCTGAAACTGCTTGGGCCATTGGCCTTTTAGGACCCTTTTGATGCGGTTTAATGCGTCTTATGCAATCAACTCGATAAGTGCAACATAGTGATCATGAGAACAAAAAATCCATAAATCTCGCTTAAGTTGCATTGACGAAATAAATACACGCGTTACCTTTGCAGCTTAAGGTGAGTCATCAAAGACAGCCATCAATGCAATACGAAAGCTGTCTATGACAATTTTACCCTCGTCGCGAAAATTGACTGTTACTTTGCCTGAAATATTGCTTTGGACTTGGCCCACACCCCACTCTGGGTGCTCCGGATTGCGCACCAACATGCCGGGCGTCAAAATCGCATTCAGGTCATCCATGGCACCTACCTTTGAATGTGGACGTTTCTGATGGGCAAAGACAATATGAACCTTGCCACCTTGATCGGCAGCCGCATTTGCCATGATCTGATATCGCCAATTGGCGCGATCAACAATGGGCTGGAATTGCTCGGCATGGCCGACAATGCGCCTGCCGGGCCGGAAATGGAATTGATTGGTACCAGCGTTGGTAATGCCAGCGCGCGTATTCGGTTTTTCCGTATCGCTTTTGGCGCGGCAGGCCAGCAAATGGTAGGACGCGCCGAAATCAGCTCCATCCTGCGCGACCTCTATCAGGGAGGGCGTTTAACCATCGTTTGGCAGCCCGAGGAACCACAGCCACGCGCCGACGTACGTCTGGCCTTTCTTGCGGTGCTATGCTTGGAAACTGCCATGCCCTATGGGGGACGTGCCGTAATAACCGAAGAGAGCGGCAAGTGGACGCTGAAAGGCACGGCAGACAAGCTGAATATCGACCCGGCCCTATGGGGATTATTGGCGGGCCAATCAACTGAGACGTCGGTGCAACCCGCGCAAGTGCAATTTGCGCTGTTGCCATGTGTCGCGCAGGATGATGCCAAGCGGATTCATTCGTCGTCAGATGATACAAGCATCACCATCCAGTTTTAGGCGCGGATAGCGCCATCGCCCGTCACCAGATACTTGAAACTGGTCAATTGCGCCGCCCCCACCGGGCCACGCGCGTGCATCTTTCCCGTCGCAATACCAATCTCAGCGCCCATGCCAAATTCACCGCCATCGGCAAACTGAGTTGAAGCATTGTGCATCAAAATCGCTGAATCCAACTGGTTCATGAATTGCTGAACTGTGGCGGCGTCATCGGACAAGATACAATCGGTGTGGTTTGATCCATATGTGCGGATGTGGGCAATGGCCTCATCAACATTTGCGACCGTTTTAGCGGCGATGATCATGTCGAGGTATTCATGACCCCAATCATCCTGCGCCGCAGGAGTGGTGCCGGGGATAAAGCCAAGCGTTTGATCCGCACGAACTTCGACGCCTGCGTCAATCAGGGCGCGAATGACACCCTGCCCAATGGTCTTGGCTACTTTTTCATGGATCAGCAGACATTCAGCCGCGCCACAAATACCTGTGCGCCGCGTCTTGGCGTTCAGTACAACTTTCAGCACCATTTCGGGGTCTGCATGTTCATCAACATAGATGTGCACAATGCCCTCAAGGTGCGCAAATACTGGCACGCGCGCCTCGCGTTGCACCAACCCGACCAAGCCCTTGCCGCCGCGTGGCACGATCACGTCAATGGTGTCAGTCATCGTCAACATCGCGCTCACCGCCGCCCGGTCGCGGGTCGGCACCAGTTGCACGGCGTCTTCGGGCAGATTTGCATCCCGTAAGCCCTGCTGCAAACAAGTATGGATTGCACCCGATGAATTGAAGCCTTCGGAACCGCCGCGCAAGATCACTGCGTTACCTGCCTTGAGACATAGCGCACCAGCGTCTGCGGTCACATTTGGCCGCGATTCATAGATCACGCCAATGACGCCCAATGGCGTGCGCACCCGTTTGATGTGCAGACCAGACGGCTGATCCCATTCCGCCAACACTTCGCCCACGGGATCGGCCTGTTCCGCCACAGAACGCAGCCCATCGACCATGCCTTGAATGCGCGCCTCATCCAGCATCAGGCGGTCCATCATCGCGCCTGACAAGCCCTTATCGCGGCCATAGGCCATGTCTTTTTCATTGGCAGCTAAAATATCCGCACGGTTGTTCCACACAGCCTCAGCCGCGCCGATCAGTGCGGCATGTTTACGCTCGGCACTGGCGCTGGCCAGTTCAGCAGCAGCAGCTTTGGCGCGACGACCGATATCGGCCATCAGTTCCGGAATATTATTCATATTATCCAAACCATTACCCCCTATTTTTAAACTGCCATATCATCGCGGTGGATCAACGCCGCCCGCCCCGGATAACCCAGTATATTTTCAATCTCGGCCGATTTATGGCCCTTGATTTGCAGCGCTTCATCCGATGAATACCGCGCCAATCCATAGCCAATCACCCTACCCTTTGGATCCTGCAACGCCACGCTATCGCCCCGATCAAACGGGCCAGCAACGGCACTGATCCCGGCGGGCAGCAGCGATTTACCACGGGACAAAGCGGCAACGGCACCCGCATCCAGTGTCACCGATCCACGTGGTTTCATCGCCGCAATCCAGCGCTTGCGCGCGGCCTGTGGATCGGTTTGTGCAGTAAACCATGTCGCGTTCGCGCCCTGCTCCAACGCAGTCAGGGGCCGCATGACTGACCCTTCGGTGATTGCCATTGCACATCCCGCCGCCGTGGCCGTTTTGGCGGCCATCAGTTTGGTTTTCATCCCACCTTTGGACAGTCCGGACCCGGCGTCACCCGCCATCGCCTCAATCTCGGTCGTGATAGTGTCGATCGTGTCATAGCGCGTCGCACTGGCGTCATCCGTGGGATTTGCGGTGTAAAACCCGTCAACATCCGACAGCAGGATCAGATGATCCGCGCCCACGGTGACAGCAATTTGTGCGGCCAATCGATCATTGTCACCAAATCGGATTTCATCCGTCGCCACGGTGTCATTTTCATTCACAATTGGCACCACACCGAGGCTCAATAACATTTCCAAAGTTGCGCGACTGTTCAGGTAACGGCGGCGATCAGCGCTGTCTTCGAGGGTGACCAAAACCTGCGCTGTGGTGATATCATGCGGGGCAAGCACCTCTTCGTATGCGCGGGCCAAGCGGATTTGCCCGACAGCGGCAGCGGCCTGCGATTGTTCAAGCGCCAAGATTGTCGCGGGCAATTTCAAAACCCCACGGCCCAAAGCAATGGAACCAGAAGAGACCAGCACGACATCCTGACCCAAGGATTTGAGCCACGCGACATCCTTCGCCAGTGCCACCAACCAATCAGACCGCAATGCGCCCGTTGCCCGGTCCACCAACAAGGCAGAACCGATCTTGATCACGACACGTTTGGCGGTGCTTAGGGTTGCCATGGCGCAGTTTCTTCTGTGACCCGATAGCGCAGGCGATCATCATCAATCTGACCTCGCAATGCACGCAACACTTCTGTCACACCTTCACCTGCGACGCCGGACATCATCATGATTTCACCGCCACTGGCTTTCTTCAATTTTTTCAAGGCGCTTGCGCGCTCTTCTTCATCAAGTGCATCAACTTTGTTCAGCACCGTCACGCGTGGCTTTTCTGCCAGATCCCCGCCGTATTTTTCCAGCTCGGTGATGATGGTCTGATAATCCTCGGCGATGGTCTCAGAGGTGCCGTCAATCAGATGCAGCAACACCGCGCAGCGTTCGACGTGGCCCAGAAACAAATCCCCAAGGCCACGGCCTTCAGATGCGCCCTCGATCAATCCCGGAATGTCGGCAACGACAAATTCAGTGTTATCGACGCCAACAACGCCCAGATTGGGATGCAATGTTGTAAACGGATAATCCGCAATCTTGGGACGCGCATTGGATGTCGCGGCCAGAAATGTCGATTTCCCGGCGTTCGGTAGGCCCAACAGGCCCACATCGGCAATCAGCTTGAGACGCAGCCACAGCGTACGTTCCACCCCGTCCTGACCTGGATTGGCGCGGCGTGGTGCTTGGTTGGTTGCAGATTTGAAATGCAGGTTGCCGAAGCCGCCATTGCCGCCGCGCGCCAGTTTCACACGCTGGCCGAGTTCGGTCATATCGACAATCACAGTTTCCTGATCTTCGTCGAGGATTTCGGTGCCAACAGGCACCCGCAACACGATATCATCGCCGTCTTTGCCCGTACGTTGACGCCCCATACCGGGCTGGCCGTTCTTGGCAAAGAAATGCTGCTGATAGCGAAAATCAATCAGCGTATTCAGCCCATCCACAGCCTCGGCCCAAACCGTGCCGCCGCCACCACCGTCGCCGCCATCGGGACCACCATATTCGATGTATTTCTCGCGCCGGAATGAGATGCAGCCACCGCCGCCCGCGCCGGAACGGATATAGACTTTGCACAGGTCGAGGAATTTCATCGTGGTGGCCTTTTTAACGGGAGCTAAAGTTTGCGGCTATAGGTCCATGTGGGTACGGCAGCATCGCGCGCCAGACAATAGGTTTCGGCATCACCGAGATAGACAAAACCAGCATTGGTCAACACTTTGGCCGATGCCGGGTTGTCATGGTAAACGGACGCAAACATCGCATCGTTCTGCAGCGGGTTCGCACCCACCAGCGCCTGTACGGCATCGGATGCCAAATGTGTGTTCCAGAATGCCGGAGCCACCCAATAGCCAACCTCAGATTGGTTGCGGTCCAGACGGGTCAGGGAAATAACGCCCATGACCTCGGCACCACCCGCTTTCAACCCATCAATAACCCAGACGTCCTCATCGCGCGGCTCTGCCATGGCGCGGGTGACAAAGGCGTCAATGGTGCCGGGGGGCAGCGGGTGCGGGATCGTCGAGGTGGTCATCGCGACACGTGGATCGCTGGCGTACATCTCAATCAGCCCCTGATCAGAGCGGTTGAGCGGCCGCAGGTCAAAGCGTTCAGTCTCGATGACCGGTTGGTTCACGATTGGTTGTATTTTCATCGTCATGTTCCTCCTCCGAACATGGGTGTCTCTGCCTGCCCTGCAAACAAGACAAATAGGACAGAGGCAACGGTCAATGCCGCCAATGTCCACATAAGATAGGGTTCCACGCGTGTTCCTGCCACTGTGCTGGCAATCCGGTCCCCTGCAAGTGTCCAGATAGGGTGTAAAACCACCTGACAGGCCAGCAGTACAGCAGCAATAGTGGCAGTTGCATTAAGGCTTGACGTATCGGCACCGACAAAAGCGGTAAAACCGCTAACGATCATCGCCCACGCCTTGGGGTTCAGCGGATGAACGATAAGCCCAGCCATGAAGCCGGGGGCCGTATCGGTGCGACGCCCCTGCCCCAAACGCAAGTTGGCGACTTTCCATGCCAGCCAGATAATATAGGCGGCCGAGGCATATTTAAGCACCTCAAACACCCACGGTGCGCGGGCGCTGAGTTCCATCAGGCCAAAACCAACCGGCCAGATGATCAATTGCTTGCCCAAGGCAACGCCTGCCACAAATGGCAAGGCCGCACGAAAGCCAAAGCGCGCACCAGTGGCCAGCAGAGCCATGTTTGCAGGTCCGGGAGTGCCGACTTGGGACGCGGCAAAGATGGCGAAAGATGCGATTGCGACTGACATCAAGCAGCCCTGCCATTGCGATATTCATGCGCAAGCAGGCCCATGATGATATCATCATGCCATGTGTCGCCAACACGCGCTGCTTCGCGCTCGCGGCCCTCTTCGACAAATCCAACTTTTTTGTATGCGGCTAGCGCACGGGAATTATAAGCGATCACACGCAACGTCAGCCTGTGCAGGTTCAATGGCCCAAAAGCATGGGCAACAATCAGGTGCATCGCCGCAGTACCAATACCCTTGCCAAGATATTTGGGATCAAGAATGCCGATGGCAAGGCTGGCCCGACGGTCATGCGAGGCAAGGGAATGCAACCTGACGGCTCCGATCATGCGGCGCCGATACTCGATGACCCACGCCAATGGTTCAACTTCCTGCGCATGTAACCACGCACTTGCATGGGCTTTGGTGATCGGTTGAACCATCTCTGGATCAGCCCCAAACATATGGTGAATTTCACGGGTTTTGCCGAGTTTGAAACGCGCGGCAGCGTCTGTTGCGCGCGGTCCACGCAAACACACATGCCCTTGTTTCAGGATCGGACGGTTCTGACTGACGTGCATGGCACCGCTCCTTTCTGAAACATGTGCATCAAACGAAAAAGGGACCGGCGCCAGCCGATCCCTAAAATTTATCCAACCTTATGGGGTTCGGCTTATTCAGCGGCCTCCGCTGCCGGGAGAACCGAAATAAAGGTGCGGTTTTTCAAGCCTTTGTGGAATTGGACATTGCCATCCACAACAGCAAAGATTGTGTGATCTTTGCCCATGCCCACGCCTTCGCCCGGCCAAAACTTGGTGCCGCGCTGACGCACGACGATGTTGCCAGGAATGACAGCTTCGCCGCCATATTTCTTTACGCCAAGGCGACGACCAGCTGAGTCGCGCCCGTTACGGGATGAACCGCCTGCTTTTTTATGTGCCATTTGGTCTCTCCTTAGCCTTTAGCCAGTTTCTTGGCCTGCGCGACCCAATCGTCACGCTCGATCCGGCCTTTGAAATCCAATTTATCGTCCATCTCTGCAACGTCCGACTTGGACCATGCAGCAATCTGAGCATATGTGGTCACGCCCGCTTTGTTCAACTTCTTGACCATAACCGGACCCACGCCAGAAATCTCGCTCAGGTCATCGCCCTTGTCAGCTGCTTTGGCCTTGGGGGCTTCTTTCTTCTCGGTCTTGGCGTCGGCTTTCTTTTCGGCCTTCTTTGGCTCAGCTTTCTTGGCTGGTGCCTTTTTGGCCTTCGCAGGCTTGGCAGCTGCATCGTCAGACTTACCCGTGATCGCCGCAATTGCAGATGCGCTCACCGATCCTGTGCCAATAGCCGCAGCCACGCCGGATTTGCCAGCGCCAGAAGCCAAGATATCGGTGATCTTAACAAGGGTCAGCTTTTGACGGTGACCTTTGGTGCGCTTGGAAGAGTGCTTACGACGGCGTTTGACAAAGTTGATCACCTTGTCGCCCTTGATCTGATCAACGACTTCGGCCTGAACGCCCGCGTCTTTGACCATCGGCGCGCCCAGAACAGGCTTGTCGCCGCCCAGCATCAGCACGTCGTTGAATTGAATTTTTTCGCCGGCACTTGCCGCAATACGTTCTACCCGTAGCATATCGCCAGAGGCCACTTTGTATTGCTTACCGCCAGTCTTGATGACCGCAAACATTGCGTCTTCCTTCACTTTGATCCGCGTCCTATGGTCCCCACCTTGGGTGTTATCGGACCTGTCCGTACGACCGGGTCCACCTCGAACAGCGCGCCCATGGGGCGTCATTAAAAAAACAACCCCGCGCAAGCGAACCTGCCGGGATGGGCGGCTTATCGGTTGATGCGTGGCTTAAGTCAAGCAGGTTTCCGTCATCATGCAGCAGCATTTTGAACCACGCGAACCACAGGCGAATGGATTACTGACGCCCTTTCCAGAAATTACATAACCGCTGGCACCCAGAACAGCCGTGATACGTGAAAGCCAAACATTTTCAATGTCTATCCGATGGCCTTGGCAAATCACTGTATCACATGGAATCAGAGTTCTTCGGCCGTCATATTCAATGCCACCGCCCAGCCCAAAGCGTATGAGATATCTTCGTAGGCCTTGCCAAATCCATCAAACAATCCGCGGTTCAACGCCTGACCCGCCTTGCTATTTGAATAGGTCAGGTATTCTTGCAGCTCTGCATCACTCAGCGGGTGATAGGCCAGCAGCAGATAGCCATAGAGCCACGATACCGTGTCATCGGTGATTTCATCGATATCGGCCGCAACGTCGGCCAACATCTCATCTTCTCCCATCTCAATGGCATTGCCGTCGGCCAAACCGCGCAGAAATTGATAGTTTGAATTCATCGCCGAGGTCACATTGCGGTTGATCATATCACCGTTTTCAACAAACGCCTCGATCAACGCCAGACGTGGATCATCGGTACCTTCCAATTCGGCATAACGCGCACGCGCGGCTTCCTCGACATCCGCATCTAAGATCGCGGATCGTGCGGAATTTTCCAATGCAACAATTTTGACACCAAGATCAGAGGTGAAGAAACTGATCGTTGCTTCCAACTCGACGTCTGACACTTTTTCTTCGAATACATCCGCCAGTGCGCCGCGCACGGTTTCGACCATGCGTTCCGTATTGTAAACGGCGTCCACTTGGGTCTGCCACCCTGCCCCACCACGGCCATTAAGCATGTCGGCGTCCAGCTCGGATGCGTGGTCCAACCCTTCGATGCGCAGGATTTGTGCGGCTTCCGGTAGTTTCAACACATCGACCAGCACTGTCATCCGTGCATCGGCCAAGGCAGGTGCCGCCACCCAAATCATCATTGACCAGATCACCACAAGGCGCAGGCAAGTGCGCATCATCACAAAACCAGACATGTTCAAAGATCCTGACTAGGCTGCATGTCCGCCAACCGCTCAGCCACGGCCTCGAACCGATTTGCCATGATCTCATACTGCACCGCATTCATCAGCGCATAAACCTCTTGCATCTTTGTGTTCTCAAGCGCATCGGCATAAGCAGCCACCTCATCATCTGAAAACGATTGATAGGTGTAGGCAGAGGTCGCCAGTGCATTGGCCCGGATCGAGGTGCGCATTTCATCTTGTTGGTTACGCATCGCTTCGCGCAGATCCGGCTCTTCCATGCGCAATTCGAACACACCTGCGGCGGCAGCAGCCATCAGGAACCTGATCTGCACCTCTTGGATCGCAGAGATCGACGTATCTTCAACATTGGTGGCGCTGTTCAGGCGGTTGAGAATTTCAACACGCGGGCTGCCGATGCGCACCAAACCTGCAATGATTTCGGCACCGGTTTCGGATTTGAGCCCGTCTTCCTCAACCATATGTGATTTGTTCTCAACTTCGACCAACCGCTTACCCAAATCACTGGCATAAAAATCTGCGGCATGAGTCAGCAATTCATCGCTCAGCGTGTTGCCCAGTATCTCAAGCGCCATGTCGTGCATGATGTCGGTGGCAAACACTTCGCGCACCAGACGTGACCATTCCGACCCAAAATCCTCGGCCTGCATCCCTAACATCTCAGGCGCGGAATCTGCGGACAATCGGATGCTTTCCAACGCCACATCAAAACCGGTGACCTCAAGAAATGCCTCAAGCCGTTCCGGATCAGCCGCCCGTGCAGGGGTGGACAGACTGTTCAACCCAGCAAACACCAGCAAACACAGGGCAATCACAGGAAAACGATAAAAAGCGCGCATGGGGTTCCGTCCTTTAGGGTCAAGTTGCGCGCAAGTTTATGGCATCTGTGAACAAGGGCAATGAAAATCCCCGTGTGCTGCTCCCTCGCGCAAAACCGCTCTTGCTTGGCTGTGCAAAGCCCGGTAAATGGCCCCACCACACCCAGTCGGAGAGGTGCCGGAGTGGTCGAACGGGACGGTTTCGAAAACCGTTGAGGGTGTAAGCCTTCCCAGGGTTCGAATCCCTGTCTCTCCGCCAATCATTATCTACCTGACAACAGGAAATACCCGCCCCTAAAACCCAAGCAAATTCGCGTCCAAAATTGCGCCTTTGATAAAGGCGTCTTTGCGCGCTTCCGGGCTCCAACCCAGCATCTGCTTCGGCTTTGCATTTTCAAACGGAGAAAAATGCGCGCGGCTTTTCCAATCGCGCAGGCTTGGCCGTGACAGGCCACGCCTGCGCAAGACTTTGGTTTTCAGGAAGAATTTCATCGCGTCGGCCCCATAAAGCAACCAAAGCTGGCCTGATGACACGTTGATACGTGCGCCAAGTTCCGCATGGATTGCATCGAAATAGCCGCGTGCGGAAAGCATCGGCTCCCCAATCAGGTTAAAACTCTCACCGATGGCTTTGTCTTGTTCCGCCATCAGGATCAGCCCGTCCGCCACATCGTCGATCAGGACAAATGGAAGAATGTTGCGCCCATGGCCCCAGATTTTCACGGCACCTGCCCCGTGCCATCGTCCGATGCCCCAATGTTGCAGCGGCCCACCGGCACCAACGACAATGCCGGGGCGTGCGATGGTCACAGGCAGCCCGGTGTCGCGGTGCATTTGCATCAGCCGCGCCTCGCATTCCGCTTTGCAACGGGCATAGATGTTACGGTTTTCCAAGTCGTCGCCAAAGCCGGTGTCTTCGGTGATTGTCACCGCCGGGTCGGACAGGTCATAAGACGCGATTGTCCCAGTATAGATCAGCCGTTTCACACCCGCCTTGAGGGCGGCCGCAGCGATGCGTTCAGTCACGGCGACGTCGTTTTCAAGAGCAGCCTCCCATGTTTTGTCTTCCGATTTGGCGAGGTGATAGACATGGGTTATGCCCGCCATTGCGGTTTCGAGCGCTTCTGCATCCCTCAGGGACACGCTGACGGTTTCAACTTTGTCGGCAATGTCGTCGAACGGTCCGGTTTTGCCGCGCGACAGCACCCGCACATGGGTACCATTTGCAGCCAGCTTTCTGGTCAGGGCGCGCCCGATGAAACCCGTACCGCCGATCACCAACGCGGTTGGCTTGGGCTTGCCTTTCGGCTTGAGCAGCTTGGGTGTCGCAGGCAGTAGCGCCAAAGTCTGATCAATTGCGCGCATTACCTTGATGGCGCTGTCGCCGCTAAAGCGCGCATCAACGGGGCGGTCTTGCGCAAGCGCGCCATAAACTTCCGCACACATGCCCCGAAAACTGAGGCCGTAGGGTGACTTTTGGTTGAGCGAGGTCAACTGCCGCGCGGCGTTCACCGCACCTTCACGCAGGTGGCCAAAACTTTGGCCAAGAGCACTGCGCAGGGGGTTTAGCACCAAATCAGAAGTGTTCACCCCCGAAACGACCAAAGTATCCTTAGCATAATCCAGCCGCGCCATCGCCGATGATCCACGCACAGTAACCGAGCGGTCATCATAGGTTTCAACCAACGCAAGATTTAACGTGACATCAACGCCGCCTGCCCGCGCAAGCACGCGCCAGCCTTGTGGCCTCGTACCGCCACCGGGCAGGTCAATGTCATTGGACGTCTGCAAATGTAGGATTTCAACATCACCAAAGAGATCCTGCATAAAGGCAAAAAGGTGCGGTCCGAGTTCCAACAACAGATTTTGCGTCTCGCGCATCAGCCAGATGCCATACGGCCCCGAGCGCAACGGTCCAAGCGGGAAACACCAGTTAATCTCAGCCGTTGAAACGCGTCCAAGATTGCCAGTCTTCAGCATCGACTTGAGGCGTACATAGGATGGGAGCCCAAGAAAGTTGTGACCTGCCGCGAATTGCACACCGCGTTCTTCGGCGGCGTTGTGCATCGTTTCGACATCTTCGGCGGACAGTGCCACGGGTTTTTCAACAAGCACATGCAAGCCGCCCGCGATACATTCCAAAGCCACCGCGCGGTGATGTTCGGGTGGCGTCAGCACGTGAACCGCATCTGCCGCCCCCGCCACGAGCATGTCTTGCACAGATGCAAACGCGGCAATACCACGCGCCGCTGCAAAACTCTCAGCCGCACTGAAATTGCTATCAACAACGCAAGTCAGCGCCGCATCCTTGGTCGCAGCAATAGCGTCTGCGTGCCAGTCGGAGATATAGCCTGCTCCGATGATGCCGACGCGTGTATTTTTGCTCACTTCTGGCTCACTTATATTCAATAATTTCCATGTCAGCCCCTTTGCGCTTGCGTTTGCGGTAGGTCGCTGCGCCGACAATATTGGGAAATTTCGACAAAAATAAGTAGAAAGCATGATGTGCTGCGCGCAATCGAGGCATGCCGGATTTTATCAATCCAAGCGCGGTGCGTGCATAGGAGATTACAAACAGCACAACAATCAGGGCCAGCAAGGGCCAGTAAAACAATGCTCCAATCACCCCCAAAACAGGCAATAATCCTCCGTAAACCCACATACGTTGGCGTTCACGGATGAAATAGTCGGGGTGCAGATCGTTGACTTGCTCAAAGCCATGGCCTGTGCGCACGGCGCGGTTCCACCATTGGCTGAACGTCAGCATATTCGCATCATGATGCGTCATGGCAAGCGGCAACCGTCGCAAGCCCCACCCAGCCTTGCGCAACCGCGTGCAGAACTCATCATCTTCAGCTGCGATAACCGTCGGATTAAAGCCGCCGACCTGTTCGAAAGCTGATGCACGCACCATCATGTCGCCACCACAAGCCATGATATCACCCACCGGGCCATGCCATTCAACATCACACATCTGGTTATAAATACTGGCGTCTGGGAATATTTCTGCACGCCATCCTGTCACAACGGCAAGTGATGTGTCGTCGGCAAATGCAGCGGCAGCTTTGGTGATGTACCCTTGTTCCATCCAGCAATCGCCATCAACGAATTGTACAAACTCCGGTGGCGTATCCCTATCCATCAACCGCTCGAATCCTGCATTGCGGGCGCGCGCAGCGGTAAAGGGCACGTCACTTTGCAGCACCACACATTCAGCGTCAGCGCGGGTGGCGTTTTCGATTGAGGCATCTGTGGATCCGCTGTCCACATAGACTACAAATGCGACATCATCCTGCAGAGATTTCAGGCAACTAATAAGGCGCTCACCCTCGTTCCTGCCTATGACCACGGCGCCTATATTTGTTTGGGGTGTCATCAAACATCTCGCTTGGGTTCGGGGCAAAGACCAACAGGAATTGCATCGGCTCAACTTCGCATAAGGCCGGTGTCGTAAAAAAGCAAATTCCTTACAGTGTCGGTGGCGCGGTTAGAACATATTGTCGAGAGAAGCGCGCCATGAAGTTGTTACGGCTGAATCCGCCCAAACAAGGTTTCGCACCGTCATCCATGGCGCTTGGCGTCTATTGGCATCGTGGATTTCGCCTCTAAGCACTGCGTTTGAATTCATGCTTTGACTGAAACTAACGACCATGACGGAGCATAAAGATCAAACATGGCGGCGCAGAGACATTGCTGCGCCTACACCGCCACGTAAGTGTTGCTAAAACGAGAAAACGTTAAAACAAGAAGTCATTATTATCCAATAGATCGCTCAACGTCACGCCAACCAGTGTGAGTTGATTGCCTGCATGATCGTCAATCACAACGTTGTTTCCGACTTGTGACATGTGATTGTCCACCAAGTCAGTGAAATCTGTAATTGTGCTCACAGCTGATAGATCGATCCGTTCCAGATTATTCGTGGCTTCAAAATCATGGATAGAGTCCTGACCGAAGCTATTGCCAAACACGAATGTATCGTTGCCTGCATTGCCATAGAGATCATCGTTACCCTTGCCGCCGTTCAGCGTGTCATCGCCGGAACCACCGTTAAGAGTATCGTTGTCCTGGCCACCATGTAGCCAATCATTGTTAGCGCCGCCATTCAACACATCGTTTCCTTGGTTGCCATAGAGTGCGTCGTTGCCATCGCTGCCGTTCACTGTGTCAGTGTCTAAGCCGCCATAGACAGTATCGTTGTCCTTGCCACCGTCCAGCGTATCGGCGCCATCACCACCTTCGATCCTGTCGTTGTCCTTACCACCGTGAATCCAGTCATTGCCTATTTCACCACGCAGCACGTCATTGCCTTGGTTGCCATAGAGTGCGTCATTGCCGTCGCCGCCGATCACCGTGTCATTGTCGCCACCGCCATAGACAGTATCGTTGTCCTTGCCACCGTTCAGCGTGTCTTCGCCAGCGCCACCTTCAATGCTGTCATTGTTCTTGCCACCATGAATCCAGTCGTTACCGCCCTCGCCCCGCAGCACGTCATCTTGGTGATTGCCATAGATGAAGTCGTTACCGCCGCCGCCTGCCAAAGTGTCGTTACCAAAGCCGCCTACAATCGTGTTTCCGACGCCGTTGCCGGTGATCTGATCACTGGCGGAGCCGCCGATGGCGTTTTCAATCACGGCACCAATAGCAATCGACATGTTTTCCACAAAACCGCCTACGCTCGAAAACGTGCCTGCGGTCAGGTTGAGTATCTGCGCCATCCCGTAGCCCGACAGATCGATGGTATCCGTACCACCACCATCCCAGATGCTAAGCAATGGATTTGTGTTGGTGTTAAAATCATAGGCACCGCCTACGGTAGAGTTGAACCCGTAAACCGTATTGCCCGCGTGAAAGGTCATATCCGCACCGTATTGCTGGTGGATCGCCAACAGATCAAACAGCAACAGCGTGTCTGGGTATCCACCAACACTGGTTGTCGTGTTACTTTCGTCAAAATAGCTCATTACAGTGTACTGGTGACTGTCTTCGATAAACTGCGCATTATTGGCGTAGGTAATCGAGACACCCGGCGCTGCATTGTAATCGCCCGGATGTGCCAAACCAATCGCATGACCAATCTCGTGCAGCAGCACAAAATAGCTGTATGACCCAATCGGCAGCGATGTGGTGCTGCCCGCATTGTTGTTTAACCAGACATCGCCTGCGTTGGCGGAAGAAGCCGTGCTGCCGGGATAATAAGCATAGGCACCGGACCCGTCATTGGCGTTATAGGCCCCAAACACCATTGTGGCATTGTTCGACGTGCCGCCGGGATTGACTTGGTTGAACGTCAGCCCGCTGACGCCCGCGATGTAATCCATCACCGCGTCAATCGCGCCGACCTGCGCCGCACTTGGCGCGACAAAGGGATTGCCGCCGCTCGGCTCAGACCCTGAGGTGCGAATGGACCACGTTACCGTCGCCCCGGTGCCAGGTGTGGCAGCCCAGGAGGCATCGCTACGGATAAGGTTACCGGCCCCCATTGTGACGTCATAGCTGGCACGATTACCAGTCACCATTGATAGCCCGTAATCGCCCGCTTGGGTGTTGTTGAACGATTGCACATCCAGATAATACGTGCCTGATCTGTCCGCTGTGAAGGTGATCGAACTGTTGCGGCCTGGACCATCGTCGTCATCGAATTGAATCTCAGCGCCGCTGGTAGACCGCAACCGAAGGTAGGGGTCGCTCATGCTGTCTGATAGCGCACCAACGCCCACAAGACCGAATGTATAGGTCTGCCCTGCAACAAGGGTGACCTTGACCCAATCAGAATCCGCTGTGGTATCAAGTGTGCCAAAGAAGTAGTCTCCTACTCCCATAGTCGCGGCGGTCGCGGTGTTGTTTGCGGCATCTGTGCCTTCATTCAATACGGTCACGTGGTTGTCTCCTAGTTAGATTGTGCGCAATCTTTGGTTTTAAATTCTGTCTGTATTTCTTGTACAATGTCAGATCCGCAGAGCCGCTCCGTCCATTCGCGGGCGCGCGCTACAACGTCCTTCATTTCCTCTTTTGAAATCAGCGGACTACCGGTCAAAGCTTCGCGAAACCGCATCTTGGCATCGGCGCAGCTGGAGCCCTCAAACGGGCGCTGCGGGTCTGTCGGCATGGCAAATCCATAGGTGGGCAGCGTCACGGCAATCAACAATGCCAAGGCCTTGGCAAAGCCACATCCGTATCCGAAGACACGCACGGATCGGGTTTTACCCAAGGTTGCAGCGGTACGTTGCGCGGTCACTATGATCTCCTATGCAAGCCAACACGGCTTGGCTGATTTTGTGCTTTGCCGTGTTAACTATATCTTATGTCATAAAAACGGCCAACTCTGGCCGAAAAAAGGCAGCATCTTTTCGCGTGCGCCATCGGCGTTTCTCGCCGATGCAGGTAGGCGTTATTTCGCAGGGAAGAATCTGCACCATTACTCAAAGGCCCAAGTGCATATTCGACGCACCGAAAGGTTATCAAAGGCTCGGCCAAAAGGCGCTCAGCTTGATGGCATTTCCTCAATTTCCCGATCTTCTTCCGGCACATTCAGTGTAGACCAAGTATCATCACGCGGTGGTTCTGGCGGCGTATCACAAGACCGCAGGTGGATGTTCACTTTTGCGATAAAGTTCGCCGAAATTGGCGCTGTCACAAAAAGAAACGACATAATCAGCAACTCGTGCAGCGATGTTTCACCCAACACAAACGAATGCACCATTGATGCCAAAAGCAATGCGCCAATGCCGACGGTTCCGACTTTGGTGGGCGCATGCAGACGCGTCATGGAATCGTTGAATTTTAACAACCCAATCACCCCAACAGCCGCAAACCCTGATCCGATCAGTAAAAACAACGCAACAGCATATGTTCCAATAATTTCAGCGGTCATTCGATGATATCCCCCCGCAAAATAAACCGTGCCAATGCGACCGTGGACACAAAGCCAAGCATCGCAATCAGCAGCGTTACCTCAAAATAGATTTGCACACCTTGATAAATCCCCAGCAAAACCACCAGCCCGAGCGCATTGATCACCATGGTATCCAACGCCAGAATGCGGTCGCCCACAGTTGGGCCAAGCACCAGCCGCACCATCGACAACATCTGTCCCAGCGCAAGCGAGACAAACGCGATGATCAGCGCGATATTCATCACATCACTTGCGGCACTCATTGGAATATCTCCTTTAGGCGGCGCTGATAGCGGTTCTTTATGTCTTCAACGATCGCGTCAGGATCATCGGTGTGCAACACATGCACAAGCAAGCTACGGCCACCGTCTGACAGGTCGGCAGACACAGTACCGGGCGTCAACGTGATCGTGCCCGCCAGCACCGTAATCGCCTCGGGCTGGCGCAATTCCAGCGGAATCACCACCCAGGCTGGCTTTAGCTTTGAATTTGGTACCGACAGCACAACCCAGGCGACCTGAACATTGGCCACCAGAATATCCCACATTACCATGATGCTATAGCTCACCATCTTACCCAACCGAAATCCTTTGGGCGTATCCGGCCACCAGATCGAGGTCATGCGTGGAATGATGATGCCAAGGATAATGCCATAAACGACCATCCCCGCAGACAGATGATTTTGCAGCAATATCCAAACCAGCGCCAACAGCAGCGTCAGAAACGGATGTGGCAAAAGCCATTGAAATGCGCGTGCCATATCAGTGGTCTCCCTTCGGTTTGCTCAGCTTGCCGGGCGTGTCCAACACGGTTGAGATGTACGGCTCTGGCGCGAACAATTGTGCGGCAATTTTTGTGGTATAACCGTGAACCTGTCCGGCAAAAACCGTGTGGGCCGCCAGCAACGCAATCAATCCGCCTACCGCAACATAAGCCAATGTTGAGGGGCTTTGCATCTCAGCGGCATCATCCGAGGGATGCACACTATGGGCTTTCCAAAACAGCACGCTGCCCGCGCGGGAAAACCCAACGATGCTGATCAAACTAGAGATAAGCACAACTGCCCAGATCCAAACCATCAGATCAGAGGTGTAGGCCGCATCAAGCACCAGCAACTTGCCTAGGAACCCCGACAACGGCGGCAGCCCAGCCATGGCAATCGCGCCAGTGAAAAACAGCGCAGCGGTCAAGGCGTTGCCTGCGATGATCGGCTGCGGCGTGAGGGTGAGGTCGGCCCGCCCGGTGCGCACAAGATCTGAGATCAGAAACAGCGCCGCCCCCGCCAGTGTCGAATGCACGATATAATACAGCGCCGCCGCGATCCCAGCCGGGGTAAAAAGCGAAATCGCCACCATCACCATGCCCATCGATCCTATGACCGAAAACGCAACAAGACGGTCGAGTTTCTTGGCGGCAAGAACACCGATCATCCCGATTGCCAGCGAAACCAAAGCAGCGGGCAACAGCCATAAATCGAAAAGACCCGCTGTCGCCTCCAGCTCCGGCGGAAAGATCATCGTATAGACGCGGATGGTGGCATAGGCCCCCACCTTGGTCATGATCGCAAACAATGCCGCGACGGGTGCGGGTGCTTCGGCATAGCTGGACGGCAGCCAGAAATGCAGCGGTACCAAGGCAGCTTTGATGGCAAAAACCAACAGCAACAGAACGGCGGCAACCCGAATGCCAACGGTTTCTTCAACACCGATCGTCGCCACGCGGGTGGCCAGATCAGCCATGTTAAGCGTGCCCGTTTCGGCATAAAGCGACCCAAGCGCGAACAAAAACAGCGTCGAGCCAATGAGGTTGAACAGCACATATTGCACACCCGCGCGAAGCCGCGCGTTGCCGCCTGCGTGAATCATCAAGCCATAGGACGCGATCAACAGCACCTCGAAAAACACAAACAGGTTGAACAAGTCACCGGTCAGAAACGCGCCCATGATGCCCATAAGCTGAAACTGGAACAGTGCATGAAAATGCCGTCCGCGATTGTCCCATCTGGACCCGATTGCATAAAGCAGTACAAACAGCGCCAGTATCGCGGTCAACAGAACCATCATGGTCGATAACCTGTCCCCCACCAACACGATGCCAAAGGGCGCGGCCCAATCGCTCATCCGGTAGAGCGTCACAGTACCATCCGCCGATTGCCACGCGAGGCCCGCAGTAATGGCGACCAGCGCCAAAACCCCAGCCACGGATAAGACACGTTGAATGCCGATGTGATAGCGCGCGGCGAGAATAATAAAGGGTGCCACCAGCGCGGGCAAAACAATCGGGGCTGCGATCCAATGGGTCATGATCTGCCCTCCGACGGTGTTTGGTCGTTTTCGGGCTGGTCATCCACATGATCATCATTAGAGCCAAGGAATGCGCCAAGGCCGATCATCACCACCACGGCTGTCATGCCGAACGAGATGACGATAGCCGTCAAAACCAATGCCTGCGGCAGCGGATCGGTATAGACCTCGACGCCATCACGCAGAATGGGTGGTGCGCCGACGGTCAAGCGACCAGAGGCAAAGAGGAATACATTCACCGCGTAGGTCAACAATGAGATGCCCAGGATCACCGGGAACGTCCGCAAGCGCAGGGTCAAGTAGATGCCTCCGGCGGTCAGGATGCCAATGGCGGATGCAACAAGAAATTCCATCTTACACGGCCTCCTTTCCGACTGGCGACAACTCAGTGGCAATTTCATCGCGGGACGGATCGATATCCATCGGATGATCGTCGTCGGGATCACCGGATTCGCTGGCCAGGCGCGCCAGACGTGAGAAGCTCTCCAGCGACAGCATCACCGCACCGACGACAGCAAGGAACACGCCCAAGTCAAATAGTGCCGCCGTGGCCAGTTCAAATTTATAGAACGGCGGGATCCGCACATATGTGAAATCAGATGTCAGGAAAGGCTTGCCGACAAACCATGACCCAATCCCGGTCAGCCCCGCAATCAACACCCCTGCCCCGATCACCCCATGATACGGATACTTCAACCGCGCCGAGGCCCAGCCAAAACCGCTGGCCATATATTGCATCACAACACCGATTGACACGATGAGACCCGCAATAAACCCGCCGCCCGGATCGTTATGACCGCGCATGAAGATATAGAATCCCACCATCAGGATCACAGGCATCAGAACGCGCGTCAGCACCACCATCATCATCGGATGTTTGTTGCCCGCGCGCGGCTGATCCGGTTTGCGGTTCAGTAATCGCGCCCGTACCGGACCGCCAAGCAATGTTTCGGTCAGCGCATAGATCAACAGCGCCGCAATGCCCAAAACGATGATCTCGCCGTAGGTATCAAAGCCACGAAAATCAACAAGGATCACGTTGACCACGTTCGTACCGCCGCCGCCCTTATAGGAATTCGCCAGATGAAATTCAGAGATCGGCGTGCTGACCGCGTCGCGCAGCATGTAGTGATACGCCAGCCCAAATGTCGCGAGGCCGCCCACCACCGCAACCCCGGTGTCACGCACCCGGCGCAGAACCGTGCTTTCAATTGGGGTCCGGTTTGGCAAAAAGTTCAACGCCAGCAACAGCAAGATGATCGTCACAACTTCGACAGTGAACTGTGTCATCGCCAGATCAGGCGCGCTGAAGAACACGAAGCCAATTGAGACCATCAGACCGACAATGCCGATCAGGATCAGCGACAGCAAACGGTTGCGGTGCAACAACACCATACCGGCTGTCGCTGCCACCAGCATTGCCCAACCCGCAATGGCAACGGGTCCGGCGGACTGCACCACGCGCGTCGGTGCGCCGACGGTTCCGGTGACCCAAGCGTGATATCCGGCAGCGACCATGGCAATTGTCCCGATAGTCGCATAACGGGTGAACGACCCGTTGTGCAGCGGCAGGATCGCTATCCGCGCCAGTTTGGCCGCGGCTTCGACGAT
>JBPOFE010000028.1:0-26577 GCA_051252035.1 Sulfitobacter sp. | reverse complement strand
ACATCTGCGCCGTCTCAACCCTCGGCGCACGAAACAGATCACAGCGCATCGGCGGCGCCTTAGCATTCAGTCCCAACCTATTGACTGCCACCTTGAATCGCTGCGCCACCATATCGGCATAAGGCCCCTCGCCCCGCATCCGGCGATGCCACGTCGCGTCATATTCCTTGCCCCCATGCATTTCGCGCAACCGCGACATGATCCGCTCGGCCCGATCCGGGTAATGCGTGGCCAGCCATTCCGCCACCAGCGGCGATACCTCACGCGGCAGGCGCAGCATGATCCAACTGGCGTGGCGTGCCCCAGCATCGCGGCCCAGCCGCAGAATCGCCTCCATCTCAGGATCGGTCAGCGCCGGGATCATTGGCGACGCCATAATCCGCACCGGGATGCCCGCCTCTGCCAGTCTGCGAATGATCTGCAACCGCCGCTGTGGTGCGGGCGCGCGCGGTTCCATCAATCGGCTCAGCTTGGCGTCCAGTGTGGTGACCGAAATGCCGACCCGAACCAATCCACGCGTCGCCATATCGCTCAAAATATCAATGTCACGTTCAATCAAACTGCCCTTGGTAACAATCGCCACTGGGTGGTTCGCCTCTGACAATACCTGTAAACAACCGCGCATGATTTCATATTTCTTTTCAATCGGTTGATATGGGTCTGTGTTTGTCCCGATCGCAATTGGTGCCACCTTGTATTTCTTTGCCGCCAACTCCCGCGCAAGCACCGTTGGCGCTTCGGGTCGTGCAATCAGCCGGGTCTCAAAATCCAAACCCGGTGACAGTCCCAGATAGGCGTGGCTTGGTCGGGCAAAACAATACACGCATCCATGTTCACAGCCACGGTACGGATTGATCGACCGATCAAACGGCAAATCGGGCGATTTGATATAGTTGATCACACTGCGCGGCACCTCAATCGCGGTTTGGGTCCGCAACACTGCCAAGGGTTCATCACGCGCCCAGCCATCATCCACCGCCTCACGGGTGTGGCGTTCAAACCGCCCCACATGGTTGCTGCCCACGGCCCGACCCAAGATTTTGAAACGCTGGTCTTCTCTATCCATTCGCAATATTTAGAACAAATGGCGAACATTCGCAATCAATACACGCTAATGCCTTGTCGGTGCGCCTCTTTCCACTGTAGCAATTTGATCAACCACGTCGCACAATATCCGGCCAGTGTCGCAAAATGTGTAACCTGACGTGCCGTTCCGTGACAAAAGGGCGCAAGTGCATCGCACCTGCAACGACCAGCAGAAGGAAATACCCATGTCAGACGACGACGAAATCATCCTGTCCGAACTCGACGACGAAGAACTTGTTCAACAGATGTTTGATGATCTTTACGATGGCCTCAAAGAAGAGATCGAGGAAGGCGTAAACATTTTGCTGGAACGCAAGTGGGAACCCTATGACATTCTAACCAAGGCGCTTGTTGGTGGTATGACCATCGTTGGGGCCGACTTCCGCGATGGCATTTTGTTCGTTCCAGAGGTGCTGTTGGCCGCAAACGCGATGAAGGGCGGCATGGCCATCCTCAAGCCGTTGCTGGCCGAAACTGGCGCACCTCGTGTGGGCAAGATGGTCATTGGTACAGTGAAAGGCGACATTCACGACATCGGCAAAAACCTTGTCGGTATGATGATGGAAGGCGCGGGCTTTGAAGTTGTCGATATGGGCATAAACAACGCGGTTGAGGCCTATCTCGAAGCGATGGAAACAGAAGGGCCTGATATTCTTGGCATGTCTGCCCTGCTGACCACCACAATGCCCTATATGAAAGTCGTGATCGACACGATGGTCGAACAAGGCATTCGCGACGACTACATCGTGCTGGTCGGTGGCGCGCCATTGAACGAGGAATTTGGCAAGGCGATCGGCGCCGATGCTTATTGCCGGGATGCCGCCGTGGCGGTCGAGACCGCCAAGGAATGGATGGCGCGCAAGCACAATAGCGCGAAATCTGCCTGATCCCGTTTGACGTGCAAATTCATAGGCCCGGCGGCAACGCTGGGCCTTTTTTCTTTGCCACATGACGCCTATCTATTGGGGTGAAAGGACCGCTCATGCCGCTTCCCATTATCGCTCTGCTCTTTGTTGTGATCTGCGCTGCGGCAATGACAATCTGGCTTTTCACCGTAGGCAACTCAGCCGGGCTATTCGTCCTGCCGATTGCCTTTCTTGTCGCTGCATTAGCCGTTAGGATGCGGAGTAAATGACCCAATCCTCTCGCCCCAAAGGCCGCATCCTGCTGATCGCTTGTGGCGCGCTCGCCCGCGAAATCCTTGCGCTGAACAAGGCAAATGGCTGGGACCATTTGCATCTGCATTGCCTGCCTGCGGTCCTGCACCATTACCCCGACAAAATTGTCCCTGCCGTCGAAAAGATGGTTGCTGAACGCCGCGCCGAATTTGATGACATATTTGTGGTCTATGCCGATTGCGGCACGGGTGGCTTGCTCGAAGCCGCCTGTGATCGCTTAGGTATCAAAATGATCGCGGGCCCGCATTGCTATAGCTTTTTTGAGGGCAATGATACTTTTGCTGAAATGGACGAATTCACCGCTTTCTATCTTACTGATTTTTCCGTGCGGCAATTTAATGCGTTCATTGTCAAACCCTTGGGGTTGGACCGTCACCCTGAACTGCGGGATATGTATTTTGGAAACTACGAAAAAGTTGTGTATCAGGCACAGGTCGATGATCCCGAACTCACAGCAAAGGCAGAAAAATGTGCCGAAATTCTCGGATTACCTTTTGAACGCCGTTTCACTGGCTACGGCGATCTGAAAACCACCTTATCAGCCCTGAAACCCTAATTCTTTTGGTCTTAAATATTCCCGGAGTCTGGGGCAGATCCCAAGTTAGTGCTTAGTCAATCTGCGATGCTGTTTCCCTGATCCGCTCAATCATCGCGCGCAATCCATTGGACCGCTGCGCCGACAGATGATCATTCAACCCCAGGCGCCCCATTTCAGCCCGCGCATCCACCGCAAGCACCTCTGCCGCCGTTAAGCCATTGTAAAGAATACGCAGCACCGCAATCAGGCCGGACACGATCATCGCGTCACTTGCCCCATCAAAATGCAGCTTACCATCCTCAAACTGCGCATGCAGCCAGACCTGGCTTGCACAGCCTTCAACCTTGGTCGCCGGGACACATAGCTCTTCGGCCAAGGGCTCCATCGCTTTGCCCTGTTCAATCACATAGCGATAGCGGTCTTCCCAATCGTCCAGAAATTCAAAATCTTCAACAAGCTCTTCAAACGCAGGTGTGGCCATGTGCAAGCGGTCCTTTGAGGCTCAACAGATATTGGCCAGAGGTAAGAGGCTGCATGGCAAAGGTCCACCCCCTTCCCAAGTCGGCGATGATAGGGTAGTCAAAAGACAGAAAAATTTCCACGGACGGTGCAATGCGCAAAACTCTTTCCATCCTGTTGATTTCCACAATGACGCTGACCGCCTGTGGCGCAGTGCGTGATAGCCGTATCAATCCGTTTAACTGGTTTGGAAATTCGCGCTCTGAAGCGATCCAACCCAAGGAAAACACCAACCCGTTGATCCCAGAGAGAAGACGCGGTCTTTTTTCAACCTTAGCCGCGCAAGATGCTGAATATGCAGGGCGCCCTTTTGAACAAGTGACCAATCTGACCATCGAACGCATCCCCGGCGGCGCGATCATCCGCGCCACAGGGTTGGCCGCTCGGCAAGGGTATTATGCGGTGCAATTGACCCCCGCCAACGAGGACGAATTGCCCGTCGATGGCGTGCTGACCTATCGCCTCGAAGGGGTGCGTCCCAATGTGAACACTCCGGTTGGCACTGTGCCGACGCGCGAGGTCATTGCGGCACGCCGCATCACCGATCAGGACCTGCGCGGCGTGCGCAGCATCCGGGTCGAAGGCCAACTCAACGCGATGATCAGCCGCCGCTAAGCCGCTGACCACGCTGGGTTTTAGGCTTTTGCCGCTGTTACGATAATTTCAACCGTGAACTCCGGCTTGGCGAGTTTCGCCTCACCACATGCCCGTGCTGGTGTGTGGCCCTGAGGCGCCCACGCATCCCAAACACCATTCATCTCGGCGAAATCATCCATATCCGCCAGCCAGATGATCGTCTGCAAAATCCGGGTTTTGTCTGAACCGACTTCGGCCAAAAGCGTGTCAATTTGATCAAGACAATCCTGGGTCTGCTTGGCGACGCTGGCCCCCGCGGTGCCAACTTGCCCGGCAAGATAGATGGTGTCGCCATGCACCACAATCTGGCTCATGCGTTGGTTGGAATGGTGGCGTTCAATATCAGACATATTCTATCTTTCTATGTGTATCAGAGTGTTACCGGTTAAACTTCAACCACTTTAACGTCACTGCCGATTGCGGTCAGGGCAATCTTACCCTCACACAGACGCAGTGCATCATTGCCAAAAACCTCGCGCCTCCAACCTTTCATCGCGGGCATGTCGCGCAGCCCTGCGGCAATACCATCAAGATCAGAAGCAGGCGCAATCAACTTGGCCGCGACCCCCGCAGATTCGGTTTTCGCCTTGAGCAGCACGCGCAACAGATCGGCCAGCGCCGGATTGACCTGCAGTTTTTCGCGGCTGCGGTCCGGTTTCGGCATGTCATCGGATTTACAGGCCACGCCCGCCTTGATTCCGCGCAAGATTCCTTCGGCAATATCTCCCTTGCGCGCATCGCGCAAAAGCAACCGCGCCCGGCTCAATTCTTCCATGGTGCTGGGTTTCAGGCTCGCCAGTTCCACCAGCGCATCATCTTTGTAGACCCTATTACGCGGGATGTTGCGGCGTTGCGCGTAATCCTCACGAAATGCCGCCAATTCGCGCACAATCGCGAGAAACTTCGCCGAATTGGTGCGGGTTTTCACCCGTTTCCACGCTTCACGGGGCATGGTGATATAGGTGTCTGGATTGGTGAGAATCTCCAGTTCTTCCGCCACCCAACGGCTGCGCTCATTTTTTGCAAGTTCAGCGGCCAGAAACTCATAAATCTGCCGCAGATGCGTAACATCTGCCAAGGCATAAGATTTTTGCGCGTCACTTAGCGGGCGGCGTGACCAATCGGTAAATCGCGATGACTTATCAACCCCTTCACGCACAATCTTGCGCACCAACGTTTCGTATCCAACCTGTTCGCCAAAGCCACAGACCATCGCCGCGACTTGGGTGTCAAACAGCGGCTCCGGAAACACTTTTGCATCCACAAAGAAGATCTCAAGATCCTGGCGGGCGGCGTGAAAAACTTTGACCACCGATGTGTCGCGAAACAAATCATAGAGCGGTTCAAGTGATATTCCATCAGCCAATGGATCAACCAGCACCGCATTCGAATCATCCGTGCCCGGCATCGCCAGTTGCACCAGACAAAGCTTGGAATAATAGGTCCGTTCACGCAGGAATTCGGTATCGACAGTGACGTAATCGTGTCCGGCGGCCTCAGTACAAAAAGCGGCGAGATCGGCGGTGGTTGTGATGGTTTTCATGAACAGACTTTGCGATGTGACAGGATACAGATGAGGCAATGCAATCAGGGGTATAGGAACGTTAAGGCTTTGACCAGATCAGCCTTGCAGGATGAGCGGCGTGCGCTCGCCAGCAGCAAAACGGCGAAGAACGGCAGGATAAAGGCGGTGTTCCTGCACCAAAACGCGGGCGGCAAGGCTTTCGGCAGTGTCATTCTTGTGTACATCCAATGTGGCCTGCCCAAGGATCGGGCCATCATCCAGCGCCGCCGTCACCTCATGCACGGTACAGCCATGCGTGGTGTCTCCAGCCTCCAGCGCGCGAGTATGGGTGTGTAAGCCTTTGTATTTGGGCAATAATGACGGGTGAATGTTGATCATTCGCCCCCTCCATGCGTCCGTGAACTCTGCGGTCAGTTTGCGCATAAAGCCAGCAAGACAAATGATGTCAGGGCCATGCGCGGCCAACGCACTTGAAAGCTCAGCTTCAAACGCAGATCGATCTACACCAAACGGGCGGTGATCCACCACGATTGTCGCAATACCTTGTGCCTTGGCCCAAGCTATCCCGCCCGCATCGGCGTTGTTTGAAACCACCACAGAGGGCCGCGCCGGATGATCGCCGTTCATATCCTCGACCAGCGCCCGCATATTTGAGCCACCGCCAGAGACAAAGATCGCGACCCTTTTGCTCAAAGCAGCGCGCCTTTATACGTCACACCCGTGCCCGCGGTGATGTGACCAATTTCAATTGCGGCGTGACCGTCGGTCGCAAAAGCCACCTTGGCCGCTTCAACCCGATCAGCCGGGACAACCGCGATCATGCCGATCCCTGCGTTAAAAGTCTTGAGCAATTCAGCTTCCGCCATACCGCCCGTCTGCGCCAGCCATTTGAAAACCGGGGGCAAGGTCCACGCATTCAAATCAATCTCGGCCCCCATGCCTTGTGCCAAGACCCGGGGCAGATTTTCCGTCAACCCACCTCCGGTGATATGGGCCAAGGCATTCACGCAATCCTCACGCAACGCGGCAACAGCCCCTTTGACATAGAGCTTTGTCGGCGTCAGCAATGCCGCCCCCAAGCTGCCGTCGCCAAACGGGCTTGCATCGTCCCAACCCAGACCGCTCAATTCAACAATCTTACGCACCAGACTGTAGCCATTGGAATGCACCCCGTCACTCGGCAGCCCCAGCAATACATCCCCCTCAGACACCCCGCGCGGCAATTCAGCCCCACGTTCCATCGCGCCCACGGCAAAGCCCGCCAGATCAAAATCACCCTTGTGGTACATCCCCGGCATTTCCGCTGTCTCGCCCCCGGTCAGGGCGCAACCTGACTGCAAGCACCCTTCGGCGATGCCTTCAATGATGCGCGTGGCCTGATCCAATTCGAGTTTGCCAGTTGCGAAATAATCGAGGAAAAACAAAGGCTCCGCGCCTTGACAGACCAAATCATTGACACACATCGCCACCAGATCAATGCCGATGCTGTCAACATTCCCGGTATCAATCGCGATGCGTAGCTTGGTGCCGACGCCGTCCGTCGCCGCAACCAGAACCGGGTCGTTGAACCCTGCCCCCTTAAGATCGAACAGCGCGCCAAAGCCACCCAATCCCGACATCACGCCGGGCCGCGCCGTGCGTTTTGCCGCGGGCTTGATCCGCTCCACCAACGCGTTGCCCGCATCAATATCGACACCCGCATCTGCGTAGGTAATCCCGTTTTTTGAATTGGTCATGATCTGCGTCCCCACGTGCAAGATGATCGTTGCGGTGGGGTTAGTGCATTGTCCCATTACGTGCAACGGTAAGCCTTGACGAAACTGCGCAGTGCGCATACCCAAGCGCCCATGGCGGGCCTGTAGCTCAGTTGGTTAGAGCAGAGCGCTCATAACGCTTTGGTCGTAGGTTCGAGTCCTACCGGGCCTACCATCGTTGAATTCACGAATGTGAATTCAGTGGGTGCGCAAAGTCATGTCGCCCTTCGCGACGTGACAGCGCACACCACAGTTGTTCAAGCACCCTTATCCCCAACACCCTTACCGCGTCGCGCTCACATACCAATTCACCGTCATTTCCACGACGGCATCATCGCTTGCGTCCCGAATATCGATGCTCACATCAAACGCGACTTTTCCGTCATCCTTGATGGCTTGCATCAAATCCGCACCAGATCGCGAGGTTTTTGCATGCGCCGTCAGCGTACCCTTGGCGATCTTTTTGAACGCGATCGTGCCCGTCGCCGCCACGGGCCGCATCGACAGGATCACCGGGGCCAACGCGCCCGCCATCGCAGCACCTGATGCCGCCTCACCCAAGGTGAACATCGCACCAGCATGGATCGACCCGATGTGGTTTGAGATATCGTCGCGTTGCACCATCTCGGCGCTTGCGACGCCATCGCCGACCTCAAGCAATGTGATGCCGACAAAGTTCTGGAACGGCACAATGGCGCTCAGTTGGGCTTTGATCATGTCGTAAGGGGTCATCTGGCACGCTCCGGTTATCTGTCGGCATAAGACGTCGCAGATTGGAACGCCGTGAACAATTGTGCCGCTACGTCAGATGGTTATCGCGCAATCACGATATCAGCGCGCAAGCCACTCATCCGCGCACTTTCCCCCAGGCGCAAAACGCCACCATGGGCGCGCGCAATGTCTGTGGCGATGGCAAGGCCAAGACCCACACCACTGCCCTTGTCCTGATTGCGCGCCGGGTCAAGCCGGGTAAAAGCGCGCATGGCCTCACTGCGGCGGTCTTCGGGGATACCGGGGCCGTCATCCTCGACCCGAATGCGCAATGTCTTGTCACTCAACATCACAGACACTTCCGCCCGCGCGCCGTAACGCACCGCATTTGAAATCAGGTTATCCACGGCCCGGCGCATCGCCACCTTGCGCAACTTCACCTCGCCCGTGCCTTCCCCCTCGGGGTCCAACAACGTGACATCGCGGCCCGCGCGTTGCGCATCACTGACAATCTGCTGAACAAAGCTGTGTGGCTCAATATCCTCTGGCTCGCCTTCCGACGCTCCTTTGGCAAAGTTCAAAAATTCATCCAGCATACGCTGCATGTCATCAACATCTTGTAACAACGGCGCGGCATCGTCCTCGTCCAACATCGACAGCCCCAGACGCATCCGCGTCAGCGGCGTGCGCAGATCATGGCTGACCCCCGACAACATCAATGTGCGTTGTTCAATCTGCCGCTCGATCCGGTTGCGCATGTCGACGAAAGCATTGCCCGCCGCGCGTACTTCGATGGCTCCACCGGGTGTATAGGGGTCATGACGGCCCCGGCCAAAGCCTTCTGCCGCACGGGCCAGCCTTTTGATCGGGCGCAATTGATTGCGCAGGTAAATCGATGCAATCAATGTCATCAGAACACCAAAAAACACCGTATAGACAAAAAGTTGGTGCGGGTTAGCCGCCGAGATGCGCCGCCGCTCAAACTGTATTTCAACCGGACCGTTGTTGGACTGCACATAAAGCAGCACACCCGGTTCTGACATCAGATCAACCGCCTGCAATCCGGGCAAACGGTCCTTCAAACGCTTGGTCAAAACCCTGCCAGAGTAATCGTACCATACACGCGCGTTTTGTTCAGGCACATCATCGGGCGCAACGGGACGCACCACCATATCAAGCGGTCCTGCGACATCGCGCAGCTGCACCGGGAGCGCCGCCATGTCAGCCGCCGCATTCACCTGCGTCATCACCATATTCAGCTCACGCAGAACCGTATCAGTCATTTGCAGGGTGACGCCTTCAAAATGCCTTTGCGCAAAGATCACCGTGACCACCAGCTGCAAAAACACCACCGGCAGCAGCAGGATCAAGGCGGCGCGCCCATAGATCCCGCGCGGCAGATATCGTTTGAGCCAGGTAAAGAACATGCGCTAATGTTTAGCCACTGTGCACCCTGTGCGAAAGGCCAAACCATGCAGCCCCCCGATGACTTCAACCCCGACATTGGCGTGGCTGAGATGCTGGAGCCGGCTCTGCGCCGGATTGTGGCACCAAACCCCTCACCGATGACCTATCGCGGCACCAATACGTATTTGATTGGCACGCGCGGATTGGCAGTGATCGACCCCGGCCCCGACGATGCGCAGCATCTTGCGGCGATATCGGCTGCGGTGCAGCCGGGCCAACATATCAGCCATATCATCGTGACCCACACCCATCTCGACCATTCCCCACTGGCGCGCGCCTTGGCCGATCAATCGGGCGCGCATGTTCTGGCGTTTGGCGACGCCACCGCAGGGCGTTCACAGGTGATGCAGGGTCTTGCCGCAAGCGGCATGATGGGCGGCGGTGAAGGCATTGATGTGGATTTCCAGCTTGATCAAACCCTGACCGACGGTCAGATCATCAACGGCGACGGATGGGCGCTCCGCGTCATCCACACCCCCGGCCATATCGGCAATCATCTTTGTCTCGCATGGGGCGATGCCTGTTTTACCGCTGATCATGTGATGGGCTGGGCCTCATCGCTGGTTTCGCCGCCAGATGGCGACCTCACCGATTTCATGGCCTCCTGCGCCCGCCTGCAAAACCGCGAATGGCGGGTATTCTATCCCGGACATGGCGCACCGATTGATGATCCTGACGCACGGCTGACATGGCTGGTGACCCACCGCAAAACCCGCGAAGCTGCCATTCTGGCCCATCTGAAAACGGGCCCCAGTACCGCGGGCAAGCTCGCCGCAGGTATCTACACCGACACACACCCCGGCTTGCAAGCCGCTGCCACCCGCAATGTTCTGGCGCATCTCATTGATCTTTATGGCAGATCTATCGTCAGCCCAGTTGGCCCCCTCGATGCAAACGCTACATTTCGCCTGACTTAATCGCGTTCAGGAAAAATCACGGTTTTCCCGCAAAACCCTCTGGACGCGCCAAAACCTCGCTGCTATATCGCCCAGACCGTTCCGACGTAGCTCAGCGGTAGAGCAGTTGACTGTTAATCAATTGGTCGTAGGTTCGATCCCTACCGTCGGAGCCATAAGTTTCAAGGGCTTAGCAAGAGATTGCTAGGCCCTTTTTTCATTGTCAGCCAAACACGCCACCCACTCAACGGCCACTTGCACGCACATCCCAATCCGGGCAATCCTTTATCTCATGACCAATTCTACCGCGATCACCATCCACTCCGACACTTTATCCGCAACCATCTTGCCGCGCGGGGCTGCTCTGGCGGCTGTGCGGTTTATTGGTCAAAAACGAAATCTCGTGATCGGGTTTGCCGACACCGCCAATCACCTGAATATTCCGATTTGCGCGGGCTCGCTTGTCGGACCGATCGCCAACCGGGTGCGCGATGGTCAGGTGGTATTGGATGGTCAGGCCTATCAGATGCCCATAAATGAGAATGCCAATTGTCTGCATTCGGGGCCCGAAGGCTTGCATACCTTGCTCTGGCAAATCGACGCGCAATCCACCAACAGCGTCACATTGTGCTGTGAACTCGCCGATGGCGCCAACGGCCTGCCCGGAAAGCGACGGATCACGGCGCAATATGCGCTCAACGCCAACACAATGACACTGACGATCACCGCGACGACGGATCAATCAACGCTGATGAACATTGCTTCGCATCCCTATTGGAATTTGGATGGTGCCGCAGATGTGAGCGGGCATCGCATCACGGTCAACGCCGCACGTTATTTGCCAACTGATGTACAGGGCTTACCAACTGGGCAAGAACAGAATGTTCAGGGCACTGCGTTTGATTTCACCACCCCACAACCTGTGCCATTGATCCCAGAGCTTGATGCAAACTTCTGTCTGGCATCCTTTCCCTTTGACACACCACACCCTGCGGCGACACTTTGGGGTGGCGATGGCACACGGCTTGATATCGCCACCACGGCACCGGGTTTGCAGGTGTATAATGGATCATCCTTGCCTGACCTGCCTGTTGAGATGGCTGATTGTCCGCCACTGAAACCCTATTCAGGGATTGCGCTGGAACCGCAACATTGGCCCGATGCGCCGCATCATGATCATTTCCCGCAGATCACCTTAAATCCCAATGAAACCTATACCCAGACCACGGAATTCACGCTCACACCGCCCTGATATCGGCATTTTATCACCCTATTTGCGCCCTTCCCCCGGCAGAATGATCCAGCAGCTTTGACTGTGAGGCAGACCCGACGGGACTGCCCCTCACAACCAAGGAGCATGCCGCAATGGCCCGTCTTGATAGAAGTGAACCCAAACCGAAGCCGGCACCACGCCCGGCACCTAAACCGACCTCGACAACAGCAGGGGCGCATCCGCGCCCAACGCCGATCATTACCGACTACGCCAGCCTCTGATCTGCGTGACATCACGCTGAGACCATCGTAATTTCACAGGATGACCGACCCCATATCATCCATCCGCAACCTTGGCCCCGCTTTTGAGGCCAGTTGCACCAAAGCCGGGATCAACAACGCCCAAGAATTGCGCGACCTCGGGGCCGATGCCGCCTATGCCAAAATACTACGCAGCGGCGTGCGCCCACATTTCATTGGTTATTACGTCCTGGTGATGGGCCTTCAGGGCCGACCATGGAACGATTGCAAGGGCGCTGAAAAGCAAGCCCTGCGGGTGAAGTTCGACGCGATAAAAGCCCAGAGCCATGACCCAGTTACATCCGAATTCGAACGCATGATGAACCTGATCGGTGTGCGTGATCCATAACAGCATCACCACCAAAGCTATTGAAATAGCGCGACAAAAGCCTACATCTATAACATGAATTTCGACAATCACCCCGATGCCGCCGATCTGGCCCGTTTGCGCAAACTGGCGCAAAAGATGGACAGCGCCTTTCGCCTGCCCGTCATTGGTGTGCGGGTTGGCTGGGATTCGATCATCGGCTTGGTGCCTGTTGTCGGTGACACGCTGGCGCTGGTGCCGTCGGTATTTATCCTGAGGGAATCGCGCAGGCTTGGCGCACCTCGGACCCTGATCGCACATATGATGGTTAACACCGGCATCGACTTTGCGTTGGGGTCGATTCCGCTTGTGGGGGATGTCTTTGATATTGGCTGGCGGTCAAAAACCCGCAACGTCGACCTTTTGCACAAGCATTTGGCCAACAAAGCCAAGGTTCAGCCAGCGCCAGACAGTCTTGCAAACGAGGTGTAGGGCAACGAAAAAGGGTCGCATCTCTGCGACCCTTCTTTAATTCCGCCAAAGCTGGTGTGGTTTAACCCACCAATTCCAGACCAGAGAAGAAATATGCAATTTCTACTGCGGCTGTTTCTGGCGCGTCCGAACCGTGAACCGAGTTTTCACCAACGCTTTCGGCAAATTCCGCGCGGATGGTGCCCGGTGCGGCGTCTGCTGGGTTGGTGGCACCCATGACTTCGCGGTTTTTCGCGATAGCGTCTTCACCTTCCAGAACCTGTGCAACGATCGGTGCAGAGGCCATGAATTCACACAATTCGCCATAAAATGGACGCTCTGCGTGGACTTTATAGAACTCGCCGGCTTGCGCCATTGTCAGGTGAATACGTTTGGATGCGACGACGCGCAGACCAGCGTCTTCGAATTTCTTGACGATTGCGCCTGTCAGGTTGCGGCGTGTTGCGTCTGGCTTGATGATTGAAAATGTGCGCTCAAGTGCCATGTGGCATGCTCCTATCGGTGTTAATTTGGCCGCTCCCTAACATGGGGTTTGCTACATGAAAAGCTGTGATTGACGCCGCCCGGCGCTTGGTCCACACCGCGCGCATGTTACGCATCTCAGAAATCAACTATTCCGTCGAAGGCCGCCCTCTGTTTGAAGAGGCCTCTGCCGTCATTCCCGAAGGTCACAAGGTGGGCCTTGTCGGACGCAATGGCGCGGGCAAAACCACATTGTTCAAGATCATTCGTGGTGAATTGGGGCTGGACGCGGGCGCAATCTCCCTACCCTCGCGCGCCAAAATCGGCGGCGTTGCGCAAGAGGTGCCATCTTCTGATGTCTCGCTGATTGATACGGTGCTGGCCGCCGATACCGAACGCGCGGCACTGATGCTGGAATCCGAGACTGCCACCGACGCGGCCCGCATCGCCGATATTCAAGCGCGGCTTGCCGATATTGACGCTTGGTCCGCCGAAGGGCGTGCGGCCTCCATCCTCAAGGGTCTCGGCTTTGACCATGAAGAACAGCAGATGCCCTGTTCGGAATTTTCCGGAGGCTGGCGCATGCGTGTGGCGCTTGCCGGGGTGTTGTTTGCCCAGCCCGATCTGTTGTTACTGGATGAACCGACCAACTATCTTGATCTCGAAGGGGCGCTCTGGCTCGAGGCCTACCTCGCTAAATATCCCCATACCGTCATCATCATCAGCCACGACCGCGGGCTGTTGAACCGTGCGGTGAACGGTATCTTGCACCTCGAAGATCGTAAATTGACGTTTTACCAAGGCCCTTACGACCAATTTGCCCGCCAGCGCGCCGAACAACGCGCCGTGCTGACCGCAATGGCCAAGAAACAACAGGCCCGTCGCGATCATATGCAATCTTTCGTGGACCGCTTCAAAGCCAAGGCGTCCAAGGCCAAACAGGCGCAATCACGCCTGAAAATGATCGAAAAAATGGACATGATCACACCGCCCGAAGAAGCGGCGCGCAAGGTGTTTACGTTTCCCGAGCCCGAAGAACTGTCGCCACCGATCATCAATATCGAAGGCGGCTCGGTTGGCTATTCTGACGACAACCCGGTTCTGACCCGGTTGAACCTGCGCATTGATCAGGATGACCGTATCGCGCTGCTTGGCAAAAACGGTCAGGGCAAATCGACCCTTGCCAAACTGCTCTCTGACCGTCTGCCCTTGATGGCGGGCAAACAAATCAACTCCAACAAACTACGTGTTGGTTTCTTTGCTCAGCATCAGGTGGATGAACTGGTGGTCAAAGAAACCCCACTGCAACATATGCTGACCGCCCGCCCCGGCGTGATGCAATCCAAATTGCGCGCGCAATTGGCGGGTTTCGGCCTTGGTCCCGATCAGGCCGAAACCGAAGTTGGCCGCCTGTCCGGTGGTCAAAAGGCACGCCTATCGCTGCTGCTCGCCACCTTGCACGCGCCGCATCTGCTGATCCTCGATGAGCCGACCAACCACCTCGACATCGAATCGCGCGAGGCTCTGGTTGAGGCGCTGACCCGCTATTCCGGTGCGGTCATCCTTGTCAGCCACGACATGCACCTGTTGTCGATGGTCGCGGACCGTCTGTGGCTGGTATCGGATGGCACCGTCACACCTTATGAGGACGATCTTGAGGAATACCGCAAGATGCTGCTGACACCTGTAAAACCAGTCAGCAAGAACCCCAACAAGGCCAAGAAAGAAGCACCAAAAGCCAAACGCGCCAGCCGTGACGAAGTGCTTGCCTTAAGGTCCGAGGCCCGCAAGTCTGAGGAACGCGTCAATAAAATCAATGACATGCGCGACAAACTGGCCAAGAAGCTTGCCGATCCGGCGCTTTATGAGGACGCCAAGAAAGGTGAACTTGAGGTCTGGAACAAGAAATACGCCGAAGTGATGCAGGCTCTGGAACGCGCAGAAGCGCTTTGGATGTCCGCGCTCGAAAAACTCGAAAAAGCCACCGTTTAAATTTCAGCTGGCCGAATAAACTCTAGGGTCCGGGCCAAAGCCTCGGTAACATCGCACATATGACACTCGACACCGCCTATATGATCACCGCCCTTGTCACCATGTTTGTGGTGATTGACCCCATTGCTTTCGTACCAATCTTCTTGGCACTGACCCCGGGCATGTCAAATGAACGCCGCCGCAGCATCGCTTGGCGGGCCTGTTTTATCGGGTTTCTGGTCTTGCTTGTCTTTATCGCCTTTGGTGAGGCGGTTTTGTCATTCGTCGGCATTTCGATGCCTGCATTCCGTGTCGCTGGCGGCATCTTGTTGTTTATCACCGCACTCGACATGCTTTTTGAGCGGCGCAGCAAACGACGTGAAGACACCGCAGGCGAAGATGATCATGACGATCCTTCTGTATTTCCCTTGGCCATCCCGTTGATTGCAGGCCCCGGCGCCATCGCCTCTGTTATTCTGCTCACCGGGGAAAAGCCGGGCGCCGAAGGGTTAATCACGGTGATCAGCATTACGGTTTTCGTGTTGGTGGTCATGGCCCTAACAATGACCGTCAGCAGCTATCTTGAACGCGTGATTGGTAAGGTCGGGATCAACGTCATCACCCGCCTTCTTGGCATGTTGCTGGCCGCGTTGTCGGTGCAATTTGTCCTTGATGGCCTTTCTGCGTTTGGCTTTGGTCCCAGTGCGGGCTGACAATGGCGCGCGCGATCTCTATATGATCCAAAACCACTCCTGAGGTGATCAAATGGCAGACTATGACAACATGCGCCTCATCTACCTGGTTGTCCTGTTGGTCGTGCTCGCAGGTTGGTTTTTTATGCAAACCCGCGAAGGGTTGAACAAAACCCTGCAACATGCCGCGATATGGGGCATGATTTTTGTCGGCGGGGCTGCTGCGGTTGGGCTGTGGCAAGACATCAGCAAAACCGACACCCAGACCCATGATTCCGTAAGCGGCCAAATCATTGTACCACGCGCCCGCGATGGTCATTATTATCTGAAAGTTGGGATCAACGGCACCGAAGTCCGGTTTGTCGTCGATACCGGGGCCACCGACATGGTACTGACCCAATCGGACGCGGCGCGCGTCGGGCTTGACCCTGATCAACTCACTTATCTGGGCCGCGCCAACACGGCCAATGGTGAGGTCCGCACGGCTTTTGTGCGCTTGGATGCGGTGCAATTGGGTGCCGTTACAGATCACGACGTCGCAGCGGTGGTGAACGGGGGCGAAATGGAACAGAGCCTTCTGGGCATGGGCTATCTGCAACGCTGGGGGCGACTTGAGATTGCCAACAACACGCTGATCCTGACGCGCTAAGATGGGTGCATGCACCCCCATAACTCACACAAACTTCACGTTTCTGCCTTCTTCTCCCAGCGGCCGGATGCCTCTGACCAATATTGCGCCGATGCCCCCGCCTCTTTCAACGCTTTCCATTGGTTTCGTGCATGGGTCAGGGCCGCATCGTCATTGCCGTCAAACAGAATGCAAACCCGATCCAGCGCCATGATTTCATCCGCACTGACATCTGCGCCATGCACCGACATCACACATTGCGGATTGTTGGCGGCATCTGCCGCCGTGGTCAGCAAAACAGGCTGATCCGCATCCTGTGCACCACCCGCCATGCCATGCGGCAGAAATCCCTCGTCCGGCCCCAGCCAAAGCGCTTTATCCAGCGCCTCAAGCGCACTCACATCCGTCCCGCGCACCGCCACTTTCCATCCGTTTTCCAACGACTTACTGAGCAGCATCATCAGCGTGTCCGCCAACGGCCTGCGCGTCAGATGATAGAAATAGGCGGCCCCCATGATTGGTTTACCCCTTCTCAAACAAGTCAGACACCAACCGGTTCAGCGCCGCCACACCCCATCCGGTCGCCCCCTTGGGGGCCAGTGTCGTATCGCTTTTCACCGACGCCACACCAGCAATGTCCAGATGGATCCACGGCGTGCCATCTTGCACGAACCGCTGTAAAAACTGTGCCGCTGAAATGGATCCCGCAGCGCGGCCGCCGATGTTTTTCATATCCGCAATCCGGCTTTTCAACAGATCATCATAGGCCTGCCCCAACGGCATGCGCCACGCGCCTTCGCCCTCGGTCTTGGCGGCCTTCAGAAACGCATCGCAAAACGCATCATCGTTTGAAAACACACCCGCATTTTCATGGCCCAAGCCAATAATGATTGCCCCGGTCAAGGTCGCCAAATCAATCATTGCCACGGGTTTAAACCGATCCTGCGCGTACCACATCACGTCACACAGCACCAAACGCCCCTCGGCGTCGGTGTTGATCACTTCAACCGTGTCACCTTTCATCGTCGTGATCACGTCGCCGGGCCGCGTGGCGTTGCCAGAGGGCATGTTTTCCACAATCCCCACCAGTCCCACAACATTTGCCGCCGCTTTGCGCCGCGCCAGTGACCGCATCACCCCTGCGACCACTCCCGCGCCGCCCATGTCCATGGTCATGTCTTCCATGCCTGCACCGGGTTTCAGGCTGATCCCGCCTGTATCAAACACCACACCTTTCCCGACCAACGCCAGTGGCGCGTCATCTTTAGCGCCACCATCCCAGCGCATCACCACCACGTTCGATGGGCTATCCGACCCTTGGCCAACTGACAAAAGCGTTCGCATTCCAAGAGTTGCGAGTTCTTTCTCATCCAAAACTTCAACTTTAAGACCCAAGTTTTCCATCTCGACCAGTTGATCTGCAAACGCCGTAGTCGTCAGCACGTTGGCGGGCGCATTGGTCAGGTCACGCGTCATGAACGCGCCCTCGGCAATCGCCATCAACGGTGCGGCGGCTTCTTTCACAGCGTCAGGTTTCGAACACATCACACGCACCGCCCCCTTGCGCGGCTCGGCTTTGCTTTTTTGCGCATCATATTGGTAATCTCGCATTGCCATGCCAAACGCCACCTCGGCCACACGCCGTGTTGTTGCACCCAGCACCAAAACATCCGCCTGACCACGCGCTTTTGCCAAGGATGCTCCGGCGCGGCGGGCGACATGCACATCCGCACCCTTCGGCAAATGCACGACATCAATTGCGTCTGCCGCCAATCCACTTGGATAGGCCATCGAAGTCACATCCCCCGCTTTCAGCTTGGCAAATTGTGGTGCCTCAACCAATCGCGCCAATGCCCCCCGCGTCAGCTTGTTCACCCGCCGCGCACCTGCGTCCAACCGCCCATCCGGGTCCACCAGCACGGCAACGCGGCCCGCCTGGCCAGCAATTTGATCAATGTCAGTGTCGATGAAGGTGATGGGTGTCAGATCGGTCATTTTGCTTGGCCTTATGTAAGTTTGCGCCCAAGACCTACCGCGCACCGTCGCCCATGACCAGATATCAGTTTTCGCGACCGAATTAATGCGATACTATGCCTGAAAAACCGCCGTTAGAGCATCTTTGGGGGATCGCAGTGGCCAAATTCGACCGCTATATGCTGTCTCAGCTTCTTGTGCTGTTTGGCTTCTTTGCGCTTGTGCTTGTGGCGCTGTTTTGGATCAACCGTGCCGTCATTTTATTTGATCGTTTGATCGGTGATGGCCAATCCGCCCTTGTTTTCCTTGAATTTACCTCGCTTGGCTTACCCAAGCTGGTCACAACAGTTTTGCCGATCGCGGCCTTTGCGGGGGCGGTCTATGTGACCAACCGGATGATGAGCGAATCTGAAATGACGGTATTACAGTCCACAGGGTCCGGCCCATGGCGATTGGCGCGCCCGGTGCTGGCATATGGGCTTTGCGTGGCGGTGATGATGTCGATGCTGACACATTTTCTGGTGCCCATGGCCCAAGCGCAACTCAGCGTGCGCGAAAATGAGATATCGCAAAACGTGACAGCCCGACTGCTGACCGAGGGGACGTTTTTGCACCCTTCCGAGAACGTGACGTTTTACACCCGCCTGATCGACGCCGACGGGGTGCTGCGCGATGTGTTCCTCTCGGACCGCCGCAGCGACACCGAAGGCGTAATTTACACTGCCGCTGAGGCCTATCTGGTGCGCAATGGTGAGGGCACGACATTGATCATGGTCGACGGATTGGCGCAGCGTCTTAATAACACCGACAAACGGCTCGCCACCGCCAAGTTTCGCGATTTCTCGTTTGATATTTCCGCACTCGTCAACAAAAGCGCCTCCGGCAGCCAATCTATCCGCAATATGATCACCCCAGAATTGCTTAGCGATTGGGGTGCAATCGAAAAACGCACGGGCGACACCGCCGGGGTGATTGCCGAAGAATTCCATTCCCGATTCGCCCAGCCCTTGTTTTGTATCATCGCGGCGATGATCGGCTTTTCCACATTGTTGGTTGGCGGCTATTCGCGGTTCGGGGTCTGGCGTGAGGTTGTGATCTCATTTGGCCTGCTGATCACCATTGATGGTGTGCGCGGCGTGCTGGTTGATCCGGTGCGTGATGATGCGTCGGCCTGGCCGCTGATGTATGTGCCGTCGGCGGTTGGTTTCATTCTGGTTTTGGCCATGCTTTGGCAGGCGTCAAACCCCAATTGGACCCGCCGCTTGCGTGGGAAAAGGGGTGCGGCATGATTTTGCACCTTTATTTCGCGCGCCGTTTTGCCATGGGTTTTTTGATGATCGCCGCCGTACTTTTTGCGCTGGTGATGCTGGTCGATGGGGTCGAACAAGCCCGTAAATTTGGCAGTCTCGGCATCGGATGGCAAAAAATTATGGGGCTGACGTTCCTGAATACGCCACAGACCATCAACCTGATCCTGCCGTTAATCATGATTTTGGCGACGGTCGCGCTGTTTATCTCGCTGGCGCGGTCGTCTGAAATGGTTGTGACACGCGCCGCGGGCCGATCTGCCCTGCGGGCATTGATCGCGCCTGTTGTGGTTGCCTTCATCATTGGGGTGATGGCGGTCGGCATGCTGAACCCCATCGTCGCAGCCACGGGCAAACGCTATTTACAATTGTCTGAAAGCTACCGTGCAGGCGGTGCAGCGGCCCTGTCGATCAGTGACGAGGGCCTGTGGCTGCGTCAAGGCAGCGCATTGGGCCAAACCGTGATCCGGGCGTGGCGTTCCAACGCTGATGCCTCGGTGCTTTATGATGTGACGTTCCTGTCCTATGCGCCCGGTGGCGGCCCAAAACGTCGGATCGAAGCGGCGAGTGCGGCCCTGACGGATGTGGGTTGGTCCCTGCGCAGCGCTAAATCCTGGCCCTTGCAAGCCGGTACAAATGCCGAAGGCAACGCACAGTTTTACGAGACATTGACCATTCCTTCGACCCTGACGCTGGAGCGCATTCGCGAAAGCATCGGTAAACCCGCAGCGGTCTCTATCTACAACCTGCCCGAATTTATCCGCCAATTGGAACAAGCCGGGTTCAGCCCGCGCCGCCACAAAGTGTGGCTTCAAACCGAGCTTGCACGACCATTTTTCCTGATGGCGATGGTTCTTGTTGCGAGCGCGTTTACCATGCGTCATACCAGATTTGGTGGTACAGGGGTTGCTGTACTGGCATCTGTGCTATTGGGGTTTGGTTTGTATTTCATTCGCAGCTTTGCGCAAATCTTGGGCGAGAACGGACAAATCCCGGTCATTTTAGCTGCTTGGGCCCCGCCTGTTGCTGCGATACTATTGGCCCTTGGTTTACTACTGCATGCGGAGGATGGCTGACGATATGCGGTTTGTCATTCTAATCCTTGCTTTGCTGACCTTGCCGATGGCAGTGACCGCACAAGAACCAGCGCCCCGGCCCGCCATATTGGTTGCCGATCAGGTCTTCATCACCCGCGACCGCACGTTGGTGGCTCAAGGCAATGTCGAAGCCTTCCAAGGCACCACCCGCATCCGCGCCAAATCCATCCGCTACAGTCAGCAATCCGGATCGCTGATCATCGAAGGTCCGATTGTATTGTCCGAGGGCGACGACACCGTCATTCTTGCTGACGCAGCCCAGCTTGATCAGGATCTGCAAACCGGCCTGTTGACCGGGGCACGGTTGATTTTAGATCAACAATTGCAATTGGCCGCGGTCCAGATCAACCGGGTCGAAGGGCGCTATAGCCAGCTTTACAAAACCGCCGTGACCTCCTGCAAAATATGCGAGGATGGCGAGGCGCCGCTCTGGCAAATCCGCGCCAAACGCGTGGTCCATGATCAGTTGGAACAACAGTTATACTTTGACGAAGCCCAATTTCGCATCAAAAACGTGCCGATTTTTTATCTGCCGCGCCTGCGCCTGCCAGACCCGACATTGGACCGCGCCACGGGGTTTCTGACACCGTCGGTCCGCACCACATCACAATTGGGCACGGGCCTGAAAATCCCGTATTTTATCAAGATCGGTGAAACACGGGATCTGACCATCACGCCCTATCTGTCCAGCGCCACCCGCACCCTTGAACTGCGCTACAGACAAGCCTTCCGCACCGGGCGCATCGAATTTAACGGCGCGACTACCCGCGACGATGAGTTGCCCAATCAAACCCGCAATTACCTGTTTGGGCATGGCGACTTTGATCTGGCCCGCGATTACAAACTGCATTTCGAAATCCAAGTCACCAGTGATCGCGCCTATCTCAAAGACTATGGATACTCCAATCAGGATCGGCTGGCGTCGGAACTGACCGTCAGCCGGGTGCGCCGCGACGAATACATCCGCGCCAGCGTGTTTAATTTTGAAACCCTGCGCGACAACGAAGACAACAACACCCAGCCCACATTTGTCTTGGACGGTGAATATGAGCGGCGGTTCTTCCCAAGCAATGTAGGGGGTGAACTCCGGCTGAGCCTGCAGGCACACAGCCACAGGCGCAATTCCGATCTGGATATTGATGGGCCGGACACGGACCTGATTGTCGATGGCCGCGATGTGGCACGGATCAATGGGCAGGTGGAATGGTTACGCCGTATGACTTTGCGCTCCGGTCTGGTGGCCGACATGCGCGCTGGAGCCAGCTTTGGCTTTTTTGATATCACCCAGGATTCCACATTCTCACAGAACCATTCAGATTTCGTCCCACATGCGGCCTTTGCCCTACGTTATCCGATGGTGCGGCGTGGTGCGGGTGGCGTTGTCCAAACGCTGGAACCATTGGTGCAAGTCGGCTGGACTGGCGGCAACCGCCTTGCCATTCCCAATGAAGAAAGCACGCGCGTTGAATTTGACGAAGGCAATCTTCTGTCTTTGTCGCGGTTTCCCCGCCCCGACCGCCGGGAACGCCACGCGGTTGCCGCGATCGGGGTGAATTGGTCACGGATTGACCCCACGGGGTGGGACGCACATCTGACGGTGGGTCAGGTGTTACGCAACCGGGCCGATGCGGCTTTCTCAAACACATCAGGTTTGGCGGGAACCAGCTCTGACTTCTTGGTGGCAGCACAACTCAAGACCCAAAGTGGTATCAGCCTTACCGGGCGCAGCCTGTTTGACGAAAAGTTCAAATTCTCAAAAGCCGAACTGCGCGGCGATTGGGATTTCGCCCGTGGCAGCTTGGGCGGCAGCTATATTTGGCTTGGCGTCGATCCGTCCGAGGATCGCCCACAAAACATCTCAGAAATTTCGCTTGATGGCAGATATGATATCAGCAGCGCATGGTCCGCCAGCGCTGACTATCGTTTTGACATCGAGGATGACCGGTCCGCGACTGCAGGCTTCGGCCTGACTTATAACAATGAATGCGTCACGGTCGACCTTTCGGTCAATCGCAGCTATTCGTCCTCAACAAGTGTTGAGCCCTCTACCAATATCGGGTTTAACATCGGCATAAGGGGTTTTGCCGCCTCATCCGGAAAAGAAAGATACGTGCGCTCATGTCGGAAGTAATCAAAATGAAAATATCCACGCTGATCCGATGCCTTGCGACCTTTGGTTTGCTGGCAATCCTCGGGCATGGCGCGGCCGCGCAAAACCTCTATGCGCCGATTGCACGCGTAAATGATTCTGTTGTGACAGAATTCGAGGTTCAACAGCGCCAGCGTTTCTTGCAATTGTTAAACGCCCCCGGTGCAGACCGCCAAAGTGTGGTTGATGCATTGATCGACGATCGTTTGCGCAACGCGCTGATGCGCAGCGTTGGCGGTGAATTGTCCCCCGAAGCCGTTGCCAACGGCATGACCGAATTCGCAGGTCGGGCAAATCTGACCACCGAGGAATTCATCGCAGCGCTTGAACAAGCCGGCGTATCCAAAGAAACCTTCCGAGATTTTATCGAGATTTCATTGCTGTGGCGCGACTATATCCGTGCCCGCTATGGCAATACGCTCACCATCTCTGACGCTGAAATCGATCGGGCCTTGGGCGCGGGGACAGGCGGGTCAGGTATCCGTGTATTGTTGTCAGAAATCATCATTCCGGCACCGCCGCAAAACGCCGCCCGCGTTGCGGCGCTGGCCGATCAGATTTCACAAACCACTTCAGAAGCGGAATTTTCCAGCTATGCGCGCAAATATTCCGCAACCGCGTCACGCGGCAATGGTGGGCGCATGCCGTGGACACCGCTGGATAAATTGCCGCCATCGTTGCACGCCATCATTCTGGCCTTGGCACCGGGCGAAGTCACGGCGCCCCTGCCGATCCCGAATGCCGTTGCCCTGTTCCAACTGCGTGGCATCGAAGAAACCGGCAAACCCTCCAACACTTATTCCGAGATTGAATACGCCGCCTATTATATCGCTGGTGGCCGCAGTGAGGCCGGATTGGCTGCAGCGGCACGTGTCCGGGCTAAAGTAGATGTCTGCGACGATCTTTATGGCATCGCCAAAGGCCAGCCCGCCGAAGTGTTGGAGCGTGGCGCGAAAAAACCAAGCGAGATCCCGCAAGACATCGCAATTGAACTGGCCAAGCTGGACCCCGGTGAATCCTCCGTGGCGCTGACCCGCTCTAATGGTCAAACGCTGGTGTTTTTGATGCTGTGCAACCGCACGGCTGAAGCCAATGCAGAGGTTGACCGCGAGGCCGTGGTCGCAGCGATCCGTCAGCGTAAATTGCAGGCCTATGCAGATCAATTGTTAGAACAGCTGCGCGCAGATGCCCGTATCACAATAAAATGAGCACATCCTCCCTGCCGGTTGTTATTTCCTGCGGGGAACCTGCGGGTATCGGGCCAGAGGTTGCAGCACGGGCATGGGACTTGCTGCGTGACAGGGTCCCGATGCTCTGGCTTGGCGATCCGCGCCACCTGCCCCACGGCATACCGCATCGCGTGATTGCATCCGCAGATCAGGCATCCCGCGTCTGTGGTGATGCCCTGCCGGTGCTGCACCATGATTTTGGCAGTGACGTGATCCATGGCGAACCGCAACCGGGCCATGCGCAAGGGGTGATCGACATGATCGCCAAGGGCGCTGCACTGGTCCGCGACGGTCAGGCCGCTGCGCTTTGCACGGCGCCAATCCATAAAAAGGCACTGATGGATGGGGCGAATTTTGCCTATCCCGGACATACCGAATATCTGGCGGCCTTGGGTGGCGTTGATGAGGTCGTGATGATGCTGGCCTCCGACCAGTTGCGCGTCGTGCCTGCAACCATCCACATCGCGCTGGAACAGGTACCGCACACCCTCACCCCGCAAAAACTACGCCGGGTGATTGAGATCACCCATGTGGGCCTGCGCGATCAATTTGGCATTGCATCGCCATGCCTCACCATCGCGGGGTTGAACCCGCACGCTGGCGAAGGTGGCGCAATGGGCAGGCAGGAACTGGAGTGGATCACACCTCTGATGGCGGAAATGACAGCCGAAGGGTTCGACCTTACCGGCCCGCTCCCCGCCGACACCATGTTCCACGCCGCCGCCCGCGCGCGCTATGACGCGGCAATCTGCATGTACCATGATCAGGCCTTGATCCCGATCAAGACGCTGGACTTTGACCGCGGCGTCAACGTCACGCTGGGCCTGCCCTTCATCCGCACCTCACCCGACCACGGCACCGCCTTTGACATCGCGGGCCAAGGCATGGCCAATCCGACCAGCATGATCGAAGCCATCAAACTGGCCCATCACATGGCGGCACGCAGCACATGACGTTTCATTGTTCAAGAAATATGCAAACCCCTACGCCTCCGCTTGGCGCAAGAGCATCATCATGAGTGCCATCGACACATTGCCGCCCTTACGTGAGGTGATCGCGACACATGAATTGTCAGCGCGTAAATCACTGGGCCAAAACTTCCTGCTCGATCTCAACCTGACCGCCAAAATTGCCCGTCAAGCGGGTGACATGACAGCCTGCGATGTGCTCGAAATTGGCCCCGGCCCCGGTGGTCTGACCCGTGGATTACTGTCTGAGGGCGCACGCCACGTTCTGTCGATCGAAAAAGACGCACGCTGCCTGCCCGCATTGGCCGAGATTGCCACCGCCTATCCCGGCAGACTGACAGTACTTGAAGGTGATGCGCTGGAGGTTGACCCACTCAAACATCTGAGCCCACCAATCCGGGTCGCGGCAAATCTACCCTACAACGTCGGCACCGAACTGCTGGTGCGTTGGCTCACCCCGCAATCATGGCCACCGTTCTGGCAGAGCCTCACATTGATGTTCCAGCGCGAGGTTGCCCTGCGCATCGTGGCAACCCCCGGCTCAAAGGCCTACGGACGCTTGGCCCTGCTCGCGCAGTGGCGTGCTGACGCGCGGATCGCGATGCACTTGCCGCCCGAGGCCTTCACGCCAGCGCCCAAGGTATCCTCCGCCGTCGTGCATCTGACGGCCCTGCCGGAACCACGTTTTCCCGCTGATCCCGCTATCCTGAATCGCGTGGTCGCTGCAGGGTTCAACCAACGCCGCAAAATGCTGCGCGCCTCGCTCAAAGGCGTGGCACCGGACATCGAAGATCACCTGCGCGCCGCAGGCATCAAACCCACCGACCGCGCTGAACAAATCCCGCTTGAGGGCTTCTGCGCCTTGGCGCGCGAAGTTGAGAAGGCGACCAAAACATGATCCGTCTGCTGGCAACCCTCTTTGCGATGGCCCTGCTCGGTGCTTGTACCACGGGCCACGGTGCGTCTGGCCCCCCACGCGGTACGGAAGCTGAGATTGCCGCCCTCGCCCAAAGCCTGCGCGCCCTCGGCCCACACGTAGACCCCACCGAAGCCGCCCGCGCCGCGCGCATCTCTTATGAGTATTCCCATACGCTTGCTATCGCCTATCAAATCACCGATCCGCCCCTGCGCCACAACGCCAAGGTCAACCGCGGCGAAAAGCCCCGCGGCCTCTGCCGTCACTGGGCCGAAGATATGGAGGCGCGGCTGAACCAAGAAGGGTTTCAAACACTTGAAGTCCATCGCGCCATCGCCAACGCCAACAAACGTTTCCTCATTGAACACAGCAGCGCCGTGATTTCCGCACGCGGTGACACAATGGAACAAGGCATCGTTGTGGACCCGTGGCGCAAAGGCGGCGTGCTGTTCTGGTCGCGGGTGCCGGATGATCCGAAGTATCCATGGCGACGGCGCATTGATGTGCAGCGTGAAAAAGGGCTGGTGCGCTACGCGGTGCCTATTCCGGTGCAGGGCTAAGGA
>JBPOFE010000027.1:0-27250 GCA_051252035.1 Sulfitobacter sp. | reverse complement strand
ACGTCGGTATTACGTCTGTATCGCGTCGGCTTACCGGCGCGGCACGGAATAGAGGATATACCCGTCTTGGCGCGCGACTTCCTGTGCGTTGTAGTCGATAACAAAGACGCCGAGATTTTCGAGGTCTTCGGGGCAGCCGACAAGGTCAGCGGCGTCGTCGAGGTATTCTGCTGTTGCCGGGGATTCGCCGAGGCGGAGGCAGGCGTCGCCTTTGAAGCGGTAGCCATCGCCGAAGAACGGGAGCGACCCGGTGACAGGCGCGGGGTCGGTGCAAGCGGTCAGGAGGAGGGTAGCCAGAGGAATGAGAGTGAGGCGCATGGAGGGGGCTCCTTTGAAAAATAGTATGCTAATCCTATCACAACTGTCGGTGTGTGGGCGACCATATCGGCGAGAGTTTGCTGGGCGAACTGCGGGCAGGGAGAGAAATCTCCCTTTTCGTAAAATCCGGGAGTACGAAGATTGACATGCATCAAAGCCAGAACGCTGCACTAGCATTAAGATTGTTTGCAGATGTCGCAAATGAACTGATTGGAGACAGAGCATGTATACCAATATTCTCATTCCGGTGGTATTTGATGCAGAACACAATACCGGAAAATCCTATGCGATCGCGCGCCAATTGGCGGACGAGGGTGCGAAATTCACCGTGGTGCATGTGATGGAAACAATTCCAACCTATGCAACATCACAAATCCCCGAAAGCCTGTTGGCAAGTAGACGAAATGAAATCGCAGATTTGCTAGAACAGTCGGCAAAAGCTCTACCTGACGCAGAGAGCGCGCTTTTACATGGCCATGCGGGTCGAGCCATTGTGGACTTTGCCGAGCAAAAGGGCGTGGACTGTATTATCGTTGCATCACATAGACCCGGCATGGGTGATTTCTTTATCGGATCAACCGCAGCCAATGTGGTCCGTCATGCTAAATGCTCGGTTCATGTTATTCGTTAGGGTGGTTAGGATGTCAGTTCATCCCTGCAACGCCTTCACCCCAATCTCATCTTCCGCCTGCGCCTTGATTGCCAAAGCTGCCGCATAGCTGCCTGCGGCGGTCGTAAAATATGGGATTTTATCGTAGAGTGCGATACTGCGGATTGACTTGGAATCTTCCACCGCTTGCGCGCCCTCGGTGGTGTTCATCACCAGATGGATCGCTTCGTCTTTCATCATGTCGGTGACATCCGGGCGGCCTTCGTAGACCTTATTCACGACACCACAGGTGTGGCCTTGCGCGTTGAGCCATTCGGCGGTGCCGCGGGTAGCGACAAGAGTGAAACCCTGTTCCAGCAAGATTTCAGCTGCGCTCAACATGTCGTCGGTCTTGTCCATGTCCTTGATCGACATGAACGCGCAACCTTCACGCGGCAAGGAGTTGCCCGCGCCGATTTGCGCCTTGAGAAAGGCGCGGGGGAAATCGCGGTCCCAACCCATGACTTCACCCGTGGATCGCATTTCGGGGCCAAGCAGAGTGTCGACACCGGGGAAGCGGGCAAAGGGCAGCACGGCTTCTTTGACCGAAAACCACGGCATGTTCGGGTTGGCCAGCGTCATCGGGTCACCCAGTGGCAACACGTCGGCATAGGCGGCTTGTTCAGGATAAGGCGCACGCAGCGGGAAGTTCGACAGCGGTTCGCCCGCCATGATCCGTGCGGCGATGGACGCAATGGCGCTGTCCGTTGCCTTGGCAACGAACGGCACGGTACGCGAGGCGCGTGGGTTGACCTCAATCAGATAGATGTCGCCGTCCTTGACCGCGAACTGGATATTCATCAGCCCGACAACATTCAGGGCCAATGCCAAGGCGCGGGTCTGTTTCTCAACCTCTGCGATGACTTCGGGCGACAGGGAATAGGGTGGCAGGGAACAGGCGCTGTCACCGGAATGCACGCCCGCCTCTTCGATGTGCTGCATAATGCCTGCGACATGCACGTCCGCGCCATCACAGAGCGCGTCCACGTCCAATTCAACCGCGCCGGAAAGGTAGCTGTCGAGCAAAACGGGGCTGTCGCCGGACACGACCACGGCAGAGGTGATATAGCGTTCAAGCGAGGCCTGATCACGCACGATTTCCATCGCGCGGCCACCCAGCACATAGGACGGGCGGATCACCAGTGGGAAACCAATGTCTTTTGCAATCTCAAAGGCTTCTTCGTCGCTATGTGCGATGCCGTTGTGCGGTTGTTTCAGGTCAAGGGTCTGGACCAGTTGCGCAAAGCGTTCACGGTCTTCGGCAAGGTCGATGGCATCCGGTGTGGTGCCAAGGATGGGGATGCCCGCCTCTTGCAGCGCATTGGCAAGCTTCAGCGGTGTCTGACCGCCAAACTGAACGATCACGCCGTGCAATGTGCCGTTTTCCTGCTCAACCCGCATGATTTCCATCACGTGTTCAAAGGTCAGCGGCTCGAAATAGAGACGATCCGAAGTGTCATAGTCGGTCGACACGGTTTCGGGGTTACAATTGACCATGATGGTTTCATAGCCCGCATCGGTCAGCGCGTAGCAGGCATGGCAACAGCAATAGTCAAATTCGATGCCTTGGCCAATGCGGTTCGGGCCACCGCCCAAAATCACGACTTTTTTACGGTCAGACGGGCGGGCTTCGCATTCGACGTCGCCCATCATCGGGGCTTCGTAGGTGGAATACATGTAAGGTGTCTGGGCCTCAAATTCAGCGGCACAGGTGTCAATGCGTTTGAACACAGCCCTGACGCCAAGGTTCAGGCGATTGGTGCGGATATCGTTTTCAGTGCCGCCTGTCAGGGTCGCCAATCGGGCATCGGTAAAGCCCATCATCTTGAGGTGACGCAGGCCAACTTCATCGGTCGGCAGACCTTTGGCGCGAACTACTTCCTCCGCCTCAATGATCTCGCGGATGCGGGAGAGGAACCACGGGTCAAACATGGTGACGGCGTGAATATCCTCATCGGACATGCCATGGCGCATGGCCTGTGCGATGGTCAGCATCCGGTCGGGAGTTTGTTTGGAGATTGCCTTAGTCAACGCTGCCTTGCTGCTGCTGTCGTTTTCCAAAGCCGTCCGACGAGATGCGCCTTGGTCGGCAAAAGGCAGGCCAAGAATGGCGTTGTCCGCACCGGGAATGTCGATCTCATCAAAGCCGGTCAGACCGGATTCCATCGACGCGAGCGCCTTTTGTAAGCTCTCGTGGATCGTACGGCCAATCGCCATCGCCTCGCCGACTGACTTCATTGCGGTGGTCAGGTTCGGCTCTGATCCGGGGAATTTCTCAAAGGCGAATTTCGGAATTTTGGTGACGACATAGTCGATGGTCGGTTCAAACGACGCGGGGGTCACGCCCGTGATGTCGTTATCTAATTCGTCCAGCGTAAAGCCCACGGCGAGCTTTGCGGCGATTTTTGCGATGGGGAAACCCGTGGCCTTGGAGGCCAAGGCGGAAGACCGCGACACACGCGGGTTCATTTCGATCACCACCATGCGGCCGTCCGCCGGGTTCACCGCCCATTGTACGTTCGATCCGCCGGTTTCCACGCCGATTTCGCGCAGCACGGCGATCGAGTGGTTACGCATGATCTGGTATTCTTTGTCCGTCAGCGTCAGCGCCGGGGCCACGGTAATCGAATCGCCCGTATGCACGCCCATTGGGTCGACGTTTTCGATGGAACAGACGATGATCGCGTTGTCAGCGGTGTCGCGGACCACTTCCATTTCAAACTCTTTCCAGCCCAAAAGACTCTCGTCGATCAGGATTTGCCCCATCGGTGATGCGTCCATGCCCGAGCGGCAAAAGAATTCATAATCATCGCGGTTGTAGGCCACGCCGCCACCCGTGCCACCCATGGTAAAGGCGGGGCGGATGATCGCGGGCAGGCCGACGTATTCCAGCGCATCAATTGCCAGAGCGACCCCGGCGGCGAGATCCTTTTTGCCGGCTGCATTCTTGGGGGCTGTGACGATTGTGGCTTTGGGGTTTTCGATCCCTAAGCGGTCCATCGCGTCGCGGAACAGCTTGCGATCTTCGGCCATTTCAATGGCTTCGCGCTTGGCACCAATCATTTCGACGTTGAATTTTGCCAGAACGCCCATCTCTTCAAGCGCCAGCGATGTGTTCAAACCGGTTTGTCCACCCATCGTTGGCAACAGCGCGTCTGGGCGTTCTTTTTCAATGATCTTGGCGACGATTTCAGGCGTGATCGGTTCGATATAGGTGGCATCGGCGAGGCCGGGATCGGTCATGATCGTGGCGGGGTTCGAGTTGACCAGAATGACCCGGTAGCCTTCTTCCTTGAGCGCCTTGCAGGCCTGTGCGCCGGAGTAGTCGAATTCGCAGGCCTGCCCAATCACAATAGGCCCTGCACCAATGATCATGATCGACTTGATGTCGGTTCTTTTTGGCATCGGATCGCCCCCGGATATATGCAAATTCTCGTGGGTTATAGGGAAGGCCGCGCGGGGTGCAAGGGCGGATTGCGGCGCTGCTCCGAACACAGGCAAAATTTGAGACCAAAAAGAAAGCGTGGCAGCGATCAGACGTCGAGGAAAATGCGCACGGATGCCTCGAACTCGCGCGGTTTTTCAGCGTGGAGCCAATGGCCCGCACCGGGAATTTTGGCAAAGCGGCAAGCGGGGAATAATGACTTTATATGCGCGCGATGTTCGGGGCGGACGTAGTCCGAGGCGCCACCGGATAGAAACAGGGTTGGGCCGTCAAAGGGACCAGTGATCTCGTCAGGCCAGCCAATGATTTTGGGCATCTCGGCCTCAAGCACATCCAAATTCAGCCGCCAGCGCTTGTTTGGCACATCCAGCGATTGGGTGAAGAAACTTTGCAGCGCACGTTCGACCCCTGCATCGGCCAATTGGCTTTCTGCGTCGGATCGGCGGGTGAGTCTGGTCAGATCAACGGCGCGCATGGCGTCGATGAACATTTGCTGTGTGTGGCCGTAGGTGGTTGGCGCGATGTCAGCGACGATGAGGCGTCTGACCAGACTTGGGTTTTGCAGGGCCAGCACCATTGCCGCCTTGCCGCCCATGGAATGGCCGCAAACATCTACGGGCATGTTCAGATGCTGGATCACCTCAGCCAGATCAGCCGCCAGATCGGGATAGCTGTGAGTTGCGCTGCGCGGGCTTTGCCCGTGGTTGCGCATATCGACGGTGATTACCCGACGTGTGTCGGACAGACGTTTGGCAATCACCCCCCAATTGCGGCCGGAACCATAAAGCCCATGCACAATGATCAGGGCGGGGTTGGTGTCGGTTGGCGTATGATCGCCAAATTCAGAATAGCTCAGCATATCCACAGAGTTAGTGGCATTGCGCGGGATGCGCCAGTGCGATTAGGGTGTCGCATATGATGGATCACAAGGATATCGCCGCCAAATCACTAGCCATCCGGCAACAACTGGAGGCCAAGCTGGGGGTGCGGAGCCGTGATTTATCACAGGCATTGCGCCGGGCAGGGCGGCAGTTGCCACGGCAGGTGCGTGCGCAAGCGGAGGTATTGGTGGCGGCGGAAAAGCAAGCAGGGCACCCGAAACTTGCACGGCAGTTGGACGATGGTGCGGTGCGCACGGCATATACCAATGTCACCGCGCATCTGCGCACCATCGACGTGGCTGATGCGCGCAAGGGTCGGATTTTGGGCGTTGCTGCGGTGATCGCCTTTAACCTGTTGCTGGTGATCGTCGCCTTTATCGTTTGGCTTTGGTGGCGCGGATATGTCTAGGGGGTGGGCGCGATGAGTGTTGTCAAGATTGTCGCAAACCTTGCGACGGGTGACGTGCAGGGGCTGGCGGCGTTCTACAGCGACCTTTTGGGGTTGAACGTGCTGATGGATCAGGGGTGGATTGTAACGCTGGGCAACAATGAATTGGGCCCAGTTCAGTTGAGCATCATGTCAAAAGGTGGATCAGGCGCGCCGGTGCCCGATTTGTCGGTACAGGTCGATGATGTCGACGCAATGCACGTGCGGGCGCAAGAGTTGGGCTATGAAATCAGCTATCCCCTGACGGACGAGCCATGGGGCGTGCGGCGGTTTTTTGTAACCGACCCGATGGGGCGAGCGATTAACATCCTGTCACATATCTGAGTTGTAAGTTGGTGCGTCGGTCGCTAGACCTTGAACACGGTTCAATAATCGAGGCGAAAATGGCAGGCAAGGTTGAGGCGCGCAAAGCGCTGTTGCGCGCGGCATTGATTGATGCTGCCGAAGCGCAGATCAAAGCGGGTGGGTTATCGACACTCAAGGCGCGGCCATTGGCGCAAGCGGCGGGCTGTTCGCTGGGCGCAATCTATAACATTTTTGAGGATCTGGATGCCTTGGTCATGGCAGTGAATGCCCGCACGTTCCGGCGTTTGGGGGCATTTGTATCTGAGCGCGTGACAGAGGTGAAAGATCAATCGCCAAATACCCAACTTGTCATCATGTCACATGCCTACCTGCATTTTGCGGCGGACCACACGTTTCTCTGGCGGGCGCTGTTTGATCTGGAAATGTCTGTCGATGGCAAGGTGCCGGATTGGTATCTTGAAGAGCTGCGCGCGGTGTTTGATCTGATCGCCGCCCCCTTGGCGCGGTTGTTTCCTGATATGAAGCAGGATGCGCTCGATCTTATGGTGCGGGCGTTGTTTTCGTCTGTACATGGTATTGTGCTGCTGGGGCTGGAGCGGCGCATATCCGCGGTGCCACAGGATCAGATCGAAACGATGCTGGCACAGGTCTTGCAAGAAATCGGAAACAGTTAGTTTCTGAACGCTGTTCAAAATAATTCTTGAACAATGTTCAGAAGTCTCTATATCTCAATTTATGAACATCGTTCATGAAAAGGGAGAGCGAGATGCTTGCAACAATGAGAACACTATTTTCAGGGGCTTCAGCCCGCGCAGAAGAACAACTGAGAGATCATTATTCGATCGAATTGATTGACCAGAAAATCCGCGAGGCTGATGCAAATCTAAAGGCTGCAAAGCTGGGATTGGCCAGTCTGATCCAACGTGAGCGCAGCGAGGCGCGTCAGGTTGAGGCTGTCACGGCACGGATCACCGAGTTGACTGTGCGTGCCAAGGCAGCGATGGCGGCGGGGCGTGATGACATGGCGGCATCAGCGGCACAGGCCATCGCCGATATGGAAAACGAACTGACACGGCGACGCGAAACGGTGGATCGGTTAGAGGCGCGTATCATCCAATTGCGCCAATCGGTTGAGACCGCAAATCGCCGGATCATTGACCTGAAACAAGGGGCCGTATCCGCCCGCGCCGTGCGCCGTGAACAGGGCATTCAAAAGCGCCTGCATCGACATTTGGGTGGTGCCTCCGCGATGGATGAGGCGGACGCGCTCATCGGTAAGGTGCTGGGTCAGGATGATCCGTTCGAGCAGGGTGAGATTCTGAACCAGATCGACCGGGAGTTGGATCACCGTGACATCGGCGACCGCATGTCCGACGCGGGATTTGGCCCCAAGGGTCGCAGTACCGCAGCAGACGTTCTGGAGCGATTGAAAAAGAAATAACACCGCCGAAATCCACAATTATCCAAGAACTACGCTGGGTTGAGGGCGTAAACCTAAATCTACTGGAGAGACAAAATGACATATGAACGCAATGATAACGCACTGATTTTGATGCTGAATTTTGCTGGCGTGGGGGTGGCTTACGGGCTTTTGGCCATCTCGCTCTGGATGAGTACCGAAGTGCCACTGGCGACCAAGGGCTATTGGGGCATGGGGATCATGCTGTTGACCCTGAGCCTGATCAATGTGGTTAAATATCGCTTTGACAGCCGCTCCACCGAAGACCGCATTCGCAAGATCGAAGAGGCGAAAAACGAGAAAATCCTCGAAGACTTTGTGAGTGACGACAAGCGATAATCAAAGATGCGGCCCCCAGGATTTGGGGGCCGCTGTTTCTTTAGCGGATGCGCGTGATCTCGGTGCCATAGAGGCACCGTGGAAAGAACGGATAGGTGTCTGTGGCGAAATACTTGTACTCACCACCTGACACACCGCCATTGCATTGGTCGAGATTTCCGGCGCCGCTAACAAATGTCCAATCCTCGTTATAGGTTCCGTCATGCGCGCCACCCGGTGCCGTGGCCCGCGCGCCGGGTAGCAACATATAGCTGGATCGCGCATTGGAGCCGACATAGTGGATTTCAAAACCATCGGCAGCATAGCCCATCAGCGTATTGGCGGATGTCTTGGCCAACGCGGGTGGCATTCCGTGATAATGGTAATCGCCTTCTGGTCCGACATGGGCGTTCTGGATATCAAGTCCAAGCGTACTGCGCGCGCCCATGCCATCAAGGTTCCAGCCAGAGGCCGGATTGCGTGAATGGCCGCGTGGGGTTGAAGCATCATAAAAATCCGCCGTGCCGGGCCTGATCTTTACGCCGTTGATTGCGATACCAGGCACGTTGACTGCCGTGGCTGTGTTGCCCTTTTTCGGATTGGCAGTCACGCAAACCGAGATGTTCTGTTTTGAAATGCGGTGCGGGTTGTTCCTGTTGGGGAAGGTGCCTGTTGCGTGGTCGGGTAGTCCATCCGAGGCAATGCAGCGTTTGCTGCCGTTCTGGGTGATGTCAGAGCCAGCGGTTGCCATAACGGCAACGCCGCCCAATAAAATGGCAGTGACGGTGATAAAGATCGGGATGGGAAATGGCGCGCGCATGAGACCTCACTTTTGGTTGTTGATGTGAGGGTGATACGTATCGTATCGCATTTTCCGTCGCGGCTCAGTCCAAATAATCCGCGTCGCTGACCTGCTCCATCCAATCCACGGCTTTTCCATCCAACGCTTCTTGCAAGGCGACATGGGTCATGGCGCAATCGGGTGCGGCCCCATGCCAGTGTTTTTCGCCCGGCGCGAACCAGACCACATCGCCAGGCCGAATGGTTTGAATGGGCTCGCCTTGCTTTTGCACCCGCCCGATGCCTGCGGTCACGATTAATGTCTGGCCTAAGGGATGCGTGTGCCATGCGGTACGCGCGCCGGGTTCAAAGGTGACGGTGACACCGCGCAGGCGGGCAGGGTCCGGAGCGCTGATCAACGGGTCCATGCGTACGGTGCCAGTGAAATACTCAGGCGATCCGGCCTCGGATGGGCGCGATCCTGCGGGGTGGATTTTCATGGCTTTGTGACCTTTTAAGAATGTGGGTTTCACCCACCCTACGCGTAGGATGGGTGAAACCCACGATATTTCTTAAAGGTTGGGGTACATGGGGAAGCGTTTGCACAACGCTTCGACTTCTGATTTCACCTTGGCTTCGACCTCTGCGTTGCCATCGGCGCCATTGGCGGCCAACCCATCAACCACTTCGATGATCCAATCCGCGATCTGGCGGAACTCGGCCTCGCCAAAGCCACGGGTGGTGCCGGCGGGTGAGCCCAGACGGATGCCAGAGGTCACAGTTGGTTTTTCTGGGTCAAATGGCACGCCGTTTTTGTTGCAAGTGATATGGGCGCGGCCCAGTGCCTTGTCGACGATGTTGCCTGTCACACCTTTAGGGCGCAAATCGACCAGCACAACATGGGTATCGGTGCCGTGCGTCACAGTATCAAGGCCACCTTTAATCAACTGGTCCGACAGCGCCTGCGCGTTTGTGATCACCTGCTTGATGTAGGTCTTGAACTCGGGGCGCAATGCCTCGCCAAAGGCGACGGCCTTGCCTGCGATCACATGCATCAGCGGGCCACCTTGGATGCCGGGGAAAATGGCGGAGTTGAATTTCTTCGCCAAAGCCTCGTCATTGGTAACGATCATGCCGCCGCGTGGGCCGCGCAGGGTTTTATGGGTGGTTGTGGTCGCCACATGCGCATGTGGGAACGGCGAGGGGTGTTCGCCCGCCGCGACCAGACCCGCGAAATGCGCCATGTCCACGTGCAGATATGCGCCGACCATATCGGCAATCTCGCGCATGCGCTTGAAATCAATCTGGCGCGGAATGGCAGACCCGCCCGCAATGATCATCTTGGGGTTATGCTCTTTGGCAAGTTCTTCGACCTGATCGTAGTCCAGCAGGTTGTCCTGCTTGCGCACGCCGTATTGGATGGCGTTGAACCATTTGCCCGATTGGTTCGGGGCGGCACCATGGGTCAGGTGACCACCTGCGTCCAGAGACATGCCCAGAATGGTATCACCGGGCTGCAACAGCGCCTGAAACACACCTTGGTTGGCTTGGCTACCTGAGTTGGGCTGCACGTTGGCAAAATTGCAGTTGAACAGCTTACACGCCCGTTCGATCGCAAGGTTCTCGGCCACGTCAACATGCTGGCAACCGCCATAGTAGCGACGACCCGGATAGCCTTCGGCGTATTTGTTGGTCATGATCGACCCCTGCGCTTCAAGCACGGCGGCGGACACGATGTTCTCGGACGCGATCAACTCGATCTCGTCGCGCTGGCGGCCCAGCTCGTCCGTGATGGAGGCGAAGATTTCGGGGTCGGAGGTGGCAAGCGTTTCGGTGAAAAAGCCGGACATGATGTGTTTCCTCTGGGCTGCGTGAGTCTGGCGTCTGGTATCGGAAACGGGACGGGTCGGGAAGGCTGATAACCGACCTGTCACGTCGAATGTGCGGCAATGCTGGTAGCGCAGGGAATTATGTGGTTGTTTCAGAGCTAAATGTGCCCAATCGGAAACTTTTCACCATGAGCCTGAAAATAGCCTTTTCTGCCAGTGACGTGCCTGTCGCGCAAACCGCCCGCGCCGCGTTGATTGGTCGGTATGGCGATGTGCCGCTGGATGAAGCGCAGGTGATTGTTGCGCTGGGCGGCGATGGTTTTATGCTGCAAACCCTGCATGACACGCAGCATCTGGCGGCGCCTGTGTATGGCATGAACCGCGGCACCATCGGATTCTTGATGAATGTTTACGGCGAATCTGATCTGCAAGACCGCTTGGACGCCGCCGAAGAAGCGGTGATCAATCCACTGGTGATGGAAGCAACCCATGTTGATGGGTCGGTGTCCAGGGCGCTGGCAATCAACGAGGTTTCATTGCTGCGCGCAGGACCACAGGCGGCGAAATTACAGATCACGGTGGATGGACGGCTGCGGATGCAGGAATTGGTTTGTGACGGGGCGCTGGTGGCGACGCCTGCGGGGTCCACGGCGTACAATTATTCCGCGCACGGGCCGATTCTTCCGATTGGTGCGGATGTGTTGGCCTTGACCGCGATGTCCGCATTCCGCCCCCGGCGTTGGCGCGGCGCGTTGTTGCCCAAGACCGCAATGGTGCAATTTGATGTGCTGGAGCCGGAAAAGCGCCCGGTGATGGCGGATGCCGACGGCAAATCATATCGCGATGTGCTGCGCGTTGATATCCGGTCCGAACCCAGTGTGGCGCACCGGATCTTATTTGATCCGGGGCATGGGCTTGAGGAACGGTTGATCAGCGAGCAGTTTACCTAGGGCCCTGACCCTAAGCCCTGGTCATTTGCTAGTTGGCATATCCAATAGTTTGCAGCGCCGTTTTGATCTCATCCAAGATCGCGGGGTCATCAATGGTTGCAGGCAATTTAAATTCAGCCCCATCCGCGATTTTCACCATGGTAGCGCGCAGAATCTTGCCGGACCGGGTTTTGGGCAGACGATCCACCACCAGCGCAAGTTTGAACGCGGCCACTGGACCAATCTGATCGCGGATACGTTTCACACATTCTGCCGTGATCTCAGCATGTGGGCGGTCGACACCCTTTGACAAACAGACAAAGCCAATAGGCGCCTGACCTTTGAGTGTATCACTGACACCAACCACGGCACATTCGGCCACATCGGGATGTCCTGCCAAGACTTCTTCCATGGCACCTGTGGAAAGCCGATGTCCGGCCACGTTGATCACATCATCGGTCCGCGCCATGATGTAAAGATATCCGTCTTCGTCCATCATCCCCGCATCGCCGGTCTCGTAATATCCCGGAAATGTTGTCAGGTATGATTTGCGAAACCGATCCTCGGCATTCCAAAGCGTTGGCAATGTGCCGGGGGGCAGTGGTAGTTTGATCGCAATGGCACCCAATTCGCCGGGCTTTTGCGGGTGGCCCGCTTCGTCCAGAATACGCACGTCATAGCCGGGCATCGGCACCGTGGGTGATCCGATCTTGACTGGAAGTGCCTCAAGCCCCGCTGGATTGCCCGCGATGGTATAGCCGGTTTCGGTCTGCCACCAATGGTCATAGACGGGTTTGCCGAGTTTTTCCTGCGCCCATTCGATGGTGTCAGGGTCCGCGCGTTCACCCGCCAAATAAAGGGCACGCAGACAGGACAGATCATATTTCTTGATGAAGTCGCCATTGGGGTCTTCGCGTTTGACGGCCCGGATGGCGGTGGGCGCGGTAAAGAAACTGCGCACGTTATGTTCTTCGATGATCCGCCAGAATGTGCCAGCATCGGGCGTGCCAATTGGCTTGCCCTCGAACACCACGGTGGTGTTGCCATGGATCAGCGGCCCGTAGCAGATATAGCTATGACCCACGACCCAGCCCACATCGGACGCGGCCCAGAACACATCGCCGGGATCGACGTTATAGATGTTTTTCATTGTCCAGTTCAACGCCACCAGATGGCCAGCGGTATGGCGCACCACACCTTTGGGCGCGCCTGTGGTGCCGGACGTATAAAGGATATAGGCCGGGTGATTGCCTTCAACCGGGAGACATGCGGCGGGCTCTGAGGCCTCCTTGGCGGCATGCCAATCGACGTCGCGGCCCGCGATCAATTCACAGGGGTGCTGTTCGCGTTGCAGGATGATGCAGGTATCCACCTTATGCGTAGCCATCTCAATCGCGCCATCCAAGAGCGGCTTATATTGTACCACGCGCCCCGGCTCCAACCCGCAGGATGCCGCGATGATGGCTTTGGGGGTGCAATCATTGATCCGCACGGCCAGTTCATTAGCCGCAAATCCGCCGAAGACCACGGAATGTACCGCCCCGATGCGCGCACAGGCCAGCATCGCCTCAAGCGCCTCTGGCACCATCGGCATGTAGATGATGACGCGGTCACCTTTGGTCACACCTTGGGCGACAAGCGCACCCGCCAATGACGCCACGCGTGTCTGTAATTCGGCAAAGGTAATTTTGGATTTAGTCCCGGTGATCGGGCTGTCATGGATAATGGCAAGCTGATCGCCGCGACCCTGTTCGACATGACGGTCCACGGCATTGTAACAGCCGTTAACCTTTGCATCCGCGTACCATTCAAAAAGATCGTTGCCTCGGCTGAAAAGCGCCTGTGTTGGCGGCACATCCCAATCAAGGGCGCGGGCCTGTTCCAGCCAATATGCCTCTGGATCAGATTGCCAGCTTTGATAGGTTTCGCGGTAATTCATTGCTTTTCCTCCACTCCTGTATTGGTGTTACGGCAGCACAATGCATCTGGGCAAGCCCTGTGCGCGTAGGTGGATGATCTTGGGAAACGAAATTTACAAATCTTTACACGCGATTGTGCAAAAATTGACGAACCCAAGGCATAGTTTCCCCCTGTTCGCTTTACCATATCATGATATGGAAAAACCAAAGATGACAGATGTGTCTCAGTAGGAGTCTAATCCAATGCGTTCCAGTATTCTTGTCGTGTTAAGCCTTTCCACCGCCATGGGTGCAGCGTTGCCTGCCGTGGCACAGGAGAGGTCGTTTAATTTCTCTTTGCTGGGTGGCGTTGCAGCCGCACCAGATTATCCAGGTTCTGACAGCTATGGCGCGTCCCCTTTGGCCGGTTTCACATTCGGATCGCTGAAATATGGCGGACGGGCAATAGGTAATGGGATTGGGTCCATCCCTGCAAATGGCCTGAAATTTGGCGGATCTTTCCGCGTCGTCGGGTCGCGCAAAGCGTCTGACAACGTGGAATTGACAGGGCTGAGCGATATCGACACGGCTGTCGAGCTTGGTTTGGCGCTGACCTACCAGGAAACCAACTGGAACGTTTTTGGTAACATCCGCCAAGGTTTTGGTGGCCATCATGGCGTAACCGGGACCATCGGCAGTGACCTGATCTTTCGCCCCAACGATCGGTTGACGATTGCTGGTGGACCTCGGATCAATCTTGGCGACAGCGAATATGCGCAAACCTACTTTGGCGTTTCCGCAGCCGAGGCAGCTGCATCCACATATGGTCAGTTCGACGCCAGTGGTGGTGTTTTGGGCGCAGGCGTCACCGTAAGGGCAACCTACCGGATGAATGACCGCTGGGCGCTTGAAGGGGTGGCCAGCTATGAAAAACTGATGAACGACGCCAAAGACAGCTCGATCACCCGCGCCGGGTCAGAAGATCAATGGACCGTGGGCATTGGCGTGAGCCGGGCGTTTACCCTGCGTTTCTGATACCGAAACGTCGATTGGAAATAATAAGGGGCGGACCATCTGGTCTGCCCCTTTTTCGTTGAATGCAATAGACACGGAATTCTTTAAGAGTTCCGCCCTGATCAGCCGTAATGTTCCACAGGGGTGCCCGCGATGGCCCCCATGTTCAGCAATCCACGTGCGGTGATCGAAGGCGACACCACATGCGCGCGGTTACCCATCCCCATCAGGATCGGACCAACCTCAAGTCCGCCGCCCTTCATTTTCAGGATGTTCCGCACACCCGATGCGGCGTCCGCATGGGCGAAGATCAGCACATTTGCAGCACCTTCCAAGCGGTTGCACGGCAACATGCGCTCGCGCAATTCCGGGTCGAGCGCGGTGTCGATGTTCATTTCGCCCTCGTACATGAAATCGTAATTGCCAGCATCAAGCAACCTGATCGCGGCGCGCAGACGACCGCCAGTGCCTTCACCTTGATTGCCAAACTGGCTTTGCGAACAGAAGGCAATCTTTGGCTCAATCCCAAAGCGCCGCACGTGCCGTGCGGCACCTATAGCAATCTCTGCGATCTGTTCCGGGTTCGGATGCAGATGCACCATGGTATCGGCAATAAACAGCGGGCCTTCTTCAAGGATCATCATTGAAAGCGCGCCGGTTGGCTGCAAGCCGTCACGGCCAAGAACCTGCTGGATATAATTCAAATGCCACCGGGTCTCACCAAAGGTGCCACAGATCAGGCTGTCGGCCTCTCCACGATGCACCATCACTGCTCCAATGGCGGTGGTGTTGGTGCGCATGACCGCTCGGGCAATGTCAGGTGACACGCCGCGCCGCGCCATCAGTGTGTGATAGGTTTCCCAATAATCGCGATAACGCGGGTCGTTTTCAGGGTTCACCAGATCAATATTTTCGCCCAGCTTTAAGGTCAGCCCGGCCTTTTCAATACGCTTTTCGATCACTTCGGGACGGCCAATCAAAATTGGTGTTTCGGTGGTTTCCTCAATAATCGCCTGCGCGGCACGCAGCACGCGTTCATCCTCTCCCTCGGCAAACACAAGGCGGCGGGGGGACGTACGCGCGGCCTCGAACACCGGGCGCATCAGCAGGGCAGATTTGAACACAGACCCGTCAAGTTTGCGCTTGTAGGCGGCCATGTCGTCGATGGGCCGGGTTGCGACCCCGGTTTCCATCGCGGCCTTGGCCACCGCTGAGGATACAATGCCGATCAGACGCGGATCAAAGGGTTTCGGAATCAGATAATCGGGCCCAAAGGTCATCTGTTCCCCTTGATAGGCCGCCGCTGCCTCGGCTGAGGTGGTTGCGCGGGCAAGGGCGGCAATGCCGTCAATGCAAGCCAGCTGCATCTCGTCGTTGATCGTCGTCGCCCCCACGTCCAGCGCACCGCGAAAGATGAAAGGGAAACACAATACGTTGTTAACCTGATTGGGGAAATCGCTGCGCCCGGTTGCGATGATCGCATCTGGCGCCACCTCGCGCACAAGGTCAGGCAGGATTTCCGGAGTCGGATTTGCCAGTGCAAAAACGATTGGTGTGGACGCCATCTTGCCAACCTGCTCTTGGCTAAGAACACCGGGACCGGACAGGCCAAGGAAAAGGTCAGCATCGGGGATCACGTCTTCCAAGGTGCGCAAATCAGACTTTTGCGCATATTCGGATTTGATCGGGTTCATGTCGACTTCACGGCCTTCGTACACCAGCCCATGAATATCGCAAAGCCAGACGTTCTCGCGTTTCACGCCCAGCTTTAACAACATGTTCAAACACGCAATGCCCGCAGCACCTCCGCCTGTGGAAACGATCTTGATATCTTCGAACTTTTTTCCAGCAACGTGCAAAGCGTTGGTCACAGCGGCACCCACGACAATCGCGGTGCCATGCTGGTCATCGTGAAAAACGGGGATGTTCATGCGTTCGCGGCAAATCCGCTCGACCGTAAAACAATCAGGGGCCTTGATGTCTTCCAAGTTGATGGCGCCAAAAGATGGCTCCAAAGCACAGACAATTTCGGCCAGCTTTTCGGGATCCGCCTGATCAACCTCAATGTCAAAACAATCAATGTTGGAGAATTTCTTGAAAAGGACCGCTTTGCCCTCCATCACGGGCTTGGATGCCAAAGCGCCGATGTTGCCCAATCCCAGCACCGCCGTGCCATTTGTGACCACCGCCACCAGATTGCCGCGCGACGTGTAGCGGGCCGCTGTGGTCGGATCATCTTTGATCTCAAGGCAGGCCTCAGCCACGCCGGGCGAATAAGCACGGGCCAGATCACGACCGTTGGCAAGGGGCTTGGTGGCCCTGATCTCCAGTTTACCGGGTTTGGGAAACTCGTGATAATCAAGGGCGGCCTGGCGCAGGCTGGGTGTGTCGGACATGAATTGAAGCTCCTCCAAGAGAATGGTTTAGTGGTAAACTATTTGGATTGGCGGGCCAACAAGCCATTTTTAACAGGTATTTCAAAAAGGTCGGAACAACGGGGAATAATCGGTTCGTTTTGCCGCTCGTATCTTGGGGCAGAGTTTTTTATAGATAAGGGGTAGGGGGATATATGACATCTGATTTGCGCAAAGCAGCGGTAGAGGTACGGGAAAATGCCCATGCGCCCTATTCAAACTTCAAGGTAGGTGCCGCAATCCGTACTGCGTCCGGTGCTGTTTATGTCGGATGTAACGTCGAAAATGTGGCCTATCCCGAAGGTACCTGCGCCGAGGCTGGTGCCATCGCCGCCATGGTCGCGGCTGGCGAAACCAAACTAATCGAAGCCTATGTCGTAGCGGGCAGTGATATGCCGGTCACACCCTGTGGTGGCTGCCGTCAAAAGCTGGCGGAATTTGGGGCCAGTGACGTGCCCGTGACGATGGCGACCACAGGTGGGGTTGAACAACAAACCACGCTGGCGGACTTGTTGCCGGGGGCCTTTGGGGCCGCCCATATGAAAGTGTAATTGTATGAGTGTCGAGACAAATCCCGCAATAAACGCACGGGGTGTTTTAGCCAAATTAAGGCACCGCCAGACCCCGACACGGGATGAATTGGCCTGGGTTGCGCAAGCGCTGGCCGATGGTGGCATCAGTGATGCACAGGCCGGGGCTTTTGCGATGGGTGTGTGCCTGAACGGGTTGTCCGATCTGGGGCGCGTGGCGCTAACGCTGGCGATGCGCGATTCAGGGCGGGTGCTGTCGTGGGATTTGGATGGGCCTGTGTTGGACAAGCATTCAACGGGCGGCGTCGGCGATTGCGTATCGCTGATCCTTGCGCCCGCCTTGGCGGCCTGTGGCGCATATGTGCCGATGATTTCAGGGCGCGGTCTGGGCCATACTGGTGGAACATTGGACAAACTTGAATCCATCCCCGGCGTGACCACCGATCTGGATGAAGTCCGGTTTCGCGAGGTCGTGGGTCGCGTGGGCTGCGCCATCGTTGGCGCCAATGCCGACATCGCCCCGGCTGACAAACGACTTTATGCGGTGCGCGATGTGACCTCAACGGTGGATTCACTTGACCTGATCACAGCATCGATCCTGTCCAAGAAACTCGCTGCTGGGCTGGACGGTCTGGTGCTGGATGTCAAAGTCGGCAGCGGCGCGTTTATGAAAGACTTGAAACAGGCGCAGGCATTGGCCGAAGCCTTAACCAAAACCGCCAATGCCGCGAAATGTCGGACCACGGCAGTGATCAGCGATATGAGCCAACCTTTGGTGCCAAGCCTTGGCAACGCATTGGAAGTGGCTGAGGTGATGCGGATCCTGACGGGGTCAGGGCGTGAGCCAATTGTTGACGTCGCCGCCGCCCTTGGTGGGGTGTTGTTGGTCAACGGTGGTTTGGCAGATGATGTGCAAGTTGGCGCGGATGCTATCGTTAAGGCGATCCGCAAGGGCGCCGCGGCAGAACGGTTTGGTGCTATGCTGGCCGCCCTTGGCGGGCCTGTGGCCTTTGTCGAAAACTGGCGACGGTTCTTGCCAGAGGCAACAGTAATCCGCGAAGTAGCTGCTGCCAAAGATGGTTATGTCACAGAAATCAACGGTGAAGCCTTGGGGCTGGCGGTTGTCGCCCTAGGCGGCGGGCGGAATGTGGAAAGTGACCACATCAATCCAGCAGTGGGCCTGTCAGATGTGGCGCGGCTGGGGGCACGCGTCACACGCGGTCAGACATTGGCCGTGGTGCACGCCACTCGGTCAGGTGACGCAGACCGCGCTGCGCAAACGGTTCAGTCGGCGATCAAATTGGGCAATGCTAAGCCCAAAGTGCCGGAGTTGATCATCGAAAGGGTTGGATAATGGCGCGTGCATTTCTTGTGGTGATGGATTCCGTCGGTATTGGTGGCGCCCCGGATGCAGATACATTCTTTAATGGCGATGTGCCTGATACTGGGTCCAATACCCTGGGCCATATCGCACAGGCTTGCGCCGCAGGTTTGGCGAACGACGGGCGAAAAGGGCCATTGCATCTGCCGCATCTGTCAGCGCTTGGGTTGGGATCGGCGCTTGAACTGGCCAGTGGCATGACGATTTCTGATCTGAACGCGGAGGTGCAAGGCACATGGGGAGCCGCGACCGAGGTGTCTCGCGGCAAGGATACGCCGTCTGGTCACTGGGAATTGGCGGGTCTACCGGTGCCGTGGGAGTGGCATTACTTCACGGATACCGAAAACTCATTTCCGCCCGATCTTTTACAATTGGTTGCAGATGCGGCTGGCACCGCTGGCATTTTGGGCAATTGTCATGCGCCCGGCACGGCAATCATCGAACGCTTGGGGGCCGAACATATTCGGTCCGGCTGGCCGATTTGCTATACCTCTGCGGATTCTGTTTTCCAGATTGCCGCCCATGAGGAACACTTTGGTTTAGAACAACTCTTGGCGCTTTGTGAGGCAGTCGCACCGCATCTGCACAAGATGAAAGTGGGCCGGGTGATCGCCCGGCCATTTGTCGGCGATGCCGAGAACGGTTTTACCCGCACGCAGAACCGCCATGATTATGCGATGCCGCTGCCGAAACCGGTGCTGACCAATTGGGTTCAGGACGCAGGTGGCGATGTGCATGCCGTTGGCAAAATTGGCGATATTTTCTCTATGCAGGGCATCGACGATGTGCGCAAAGGCGCGGATGCCGTGTTGATGGGGTATTTGACCGATCTGGTGCGCGATGCCGCAGCGGGCAGCCTGACATTTGCGAATTTTGTGGAATTCGACAGCATCTATGGACATCGGCGCGACGTATCGGGATATGCCCGTGCGTTGGAATGGTTTGACGTCGAGATTGGCAAAGTGATCGCGATGCTGCGCCCGGGTGACATGATGGTGCTGACCGCGGATCACGGTAATGACCCAACGTGGGTTGGCACCGATCACACCCGCGAACGGGTGCCAGTGCTGGTTGCCGGGGTCGGGCAGGGTGAACTTGGCCAGATCGGATTTCGCGATGTGGCCGTTATGGTCGCGGATCATCTGGGTGTTGCTGTGCCGGGCGAAAAAAAGACATAATCAAAGGGGAACGACATGGTTGAGAACGACGAACATTTGACGGTGGTGGATCACCCGCTGGTGCAGCACAAGCTGACCATCATGCGCGACAAGGACACGCCAACGGCCGTGTTTCGGCAATTGCTGCGCGAGATCAGCCAGTTGTTGGCCTATGAGGTGACGCGCGGATTGCCGATGACCAACAAGCGCATTGAGACACCAATGCGCGAGATGGATGCGCCAACGCTGGACGGCAAAAAGCTGGCGCTGATTTCGATACTACGTGCTGGTAACGGGTTGTTGGATGGTGTGTTAGAGTTGATCCCCTCCGCGCGGGTCGGGTTTGTCGGATTGTACCGCGATGAGGAAACGCTGAAACCCGTACAATATTATTTCAAGGTGCCAGAGGGGTTGGACGATCGACTGGTTATTGCTGTCGATCCGATGCTGGCCACGGGCAATTCATCTGTCGCCGCGATTGACCTGCTCAAAGGGGCAGGGGCCACAAATATCCGGTTCCTGTGCCTGCTGGCCGCGCCTGAGGGAATCGCCCGGATGAAAGAGGCGCACCCGGACGTGCCGATTGTCACGGCGGCGGTTGATGAAGCGTTGAATGAGGTCGGATATATCATTCCGGGCCTTGGCGATGCGGGTGATCGCATGTTCGGGACCAAATAATACCCTGAAAAGGCTCACATTGTTGCGGCCTACGCTAGACTCATGCGCTTCAGTGGGGCATCGTGGGTATCGTATTGTGTGGGGGCACGAGATGATGATTAAACGCGTTTTGGCAATTGCCGTTTTGGCGGGATCACTTGGTGTGGGCGCATTGCATGCCCAGATCAGAGAACAACAACCAGCGGAATTTCCGCCTGCGTCCTATAAGGGCAAGCAATATGTCGACAGCCGAGGGTGTGTGTTCATCCGGGCGGGCATTGATGGCAATGTGGCTTGGATTCCGCGTGTCACACGCGCGCGCAAGACGGTCTGTGGTTTCCAACCGTCGCTGGCTGGACAGGTTGCCTCGGCGCCTGAGCCAACAGCGGCTGTGGCACCAGCCGAGATTGCAGTGAACACAGCGCCAGTGGCCAAACCCGCGCCACAGCGCGTGACAAAACCTCGTAGAACTGCCCCTGTGGTTGTGCGTCAAACCGCGCCAAAGCGTCGTGTGGCCACCCGACCTGTCGCTGTCGCCCCTGCTCCGCAGGTTGTCACAACTGTACGTCGCGGACAGGTGCAAACATCCTGTCCCGGAGCATCAGCATTGTCGGGACAATATCTGCGCGGGAATGGCAAAGATGCGGTACGCTGCGGCCCTCAGGGCGCGGCGATTATCGGGTCTGGAAATGTGGTCAGCGGTGTGCAGATCGCGGCGGCACCTTCACAGTACCGCACCGAAACGGAGGTGACTGCTCATACCCGCATCGTGCCCAAGCATGTTGCACATAACCGAATTAATACCCGTGCTGTGACTGTGCCGAAGGGCTACAAAAGCGTGTGGGAGGACGGGCGGTTGAACCCCTACCGTGCTGAGCAATCTTTGGCAGGGCGCAACCAAATGTTGCTGGTCTGGACCCAGACCGTGCCACGCCGCTTGATTGATACAAAGACTGGGCGCGATGTGACGACGTCGGTGCCGCTGATCTATCCCTACATTGATATTTTCACGCAAAGCAAAGAACTGGGTCAGGTCACGATTGTCCAACGTGACGGTCAGATTGCCAAGCGCGTGATCCGCAACCCCGGTGTGCGTAAGCCTGTGTATTCTAGCCGCTCAAAACCAAAAGCTGCGACGCGCAAATCAACAGTAGCTGCCAAACCGCGCGCGCTCGCAGGCAAACGCTATGTTCAGATCGGCACCTTTGGCAAACCCGCTAATGCCCAACAATCGGCGCAAAATATTGCACGCATGGGATATCCCGCACGCATCGGGAAACACCGCAAGGGCGGCAGATCATACCTGACCGTGCAAGCCGGACCGTTCAATGATGCGGCAGCTTTGCAATCTGCGATCAACAAGCTGCGCGGTGCCGGCTATACGGATGCTTTTGCGCGCAACTGATCGACCAAGTTGCTAAAAGTCTGAAGCCAGTTGGATGCTCTCCGGCTGGCTTTTTCTTTGACTCATATTCTGGTCTTACCCACCACAGATATTTTGCAGCCTGAGCCAGTCCGCATCTGACAACAGCGGCTCGGTCAACCGTCCATTCATAGGATCGCCTTCTATCAGGTCGAGTGTTGTTTCGCCGGTAATATCCACAGCATAGGCATATGGCGTGCTGCGCAGTTCGGCGGTGTTAAACTGTGCCAGATGCGCCGCCGTGTCCGGCACATCCGCCGGGCGGGTCATCAGCAGTTCTGCGTATCTGTCCAATGCTGCATCGCTGACATCGCCCGTGGTCAAGAGCCGAAAATTTTCACGAATGCCAACCACACCCAATAGATCATGCAGCGGGTCTTCTGCGGCGCGATTGGCCATTTCGGTGAGTACAAATCCAGCCGCGACATCGGGTTCTTCGAAATCTTCGATCACATTGCGGCTGAGAATGATTGTGCCACCGGGCAAATGCAGGCTGGACCGGGGCATGTCAGGCAGCACCGCCAGTTTTCCAGCCTTAAGGCGCAAACCAAGGCGGGCCAATGCGGTGTTGCCTTTGGCATCTTTACACACCGGACCAGACACCCGTTCGATGCGTTTCAAAAGCGCCGCGCCGATTGAGGCGCGTTTGACATTTGGCACCACGGTAAGCGTATGATCGAGCATGGCGGCAGGCAGCCAAAAGAGCGCAAATCCAGCCACCACGGTGAAAGATGTCAACATGCCAAGCCAGCGCAGCCTGCCGGGTTTGGGCCGGGATTTGTCGATCGCGCGGCGCAGTTTTTCGATGGCGTCGATCATTTCTGCCTCAGCTTCGGGCAGCTCAAGCGTTTCGCCAGTGTCGCCATCAGGATGAAATATCGCGGGCCGGATACCCGGATTGGCGCGCTCGACAGCGGCGAGCGACCAATGCGCCAGCGCTTGATCCTTAAGATCGCTGATGACCAGTGTGGCATCCCCGATTGACACAATCACCTCGCGCCGCTGCACATCAGGTGTTGGACGCCAAAGCGCTGTCGCCTCGATGCGGGCGTATTTATTGAGGGCTGTCATGTAGCTGCCGCTGCGCCTTCTTGCCTTTTAAACGCAGCTTATCATAGCAGGCGCTTGGGGCAATGGTCGCTGTTCAAGAGCCGTTGTTATCCCAAATCAGCGGCCAGTTTGCGCAGCTCAAATTTCTGGATTTTCCCGGTCGAGGTTTTGGGTAGTTCCTGAAATACGATCCGCTTGGGGGCTTTGAACCCGGCCAGTGTTTCGCGGGTGAACGCGATTAATGCGGCCTCATCGCCAGTGGAACCGGGCTTTAGCTCAACAAAGGCACAAGGCACCTCACCCCATTTGTCGTCAGGCTTGGCGACCACCGCGGCAAGGTTCACGTCCGGGTGGCCCATCAGCACGCCCTCAACCTCAACCGAGGATATGTTTTCGCCACCCGAGATGATGATGTCCTTGGCGCGGTCGGCGATCTGGATATAGCCGTCGGGGTGTTGCACGGCGAGATCACCGGAATGAAAATAACCGCCCGCAAATGCCTCCTGTGTGGCTTGCGGGTTCTTCAGATAACCTTTCATCACCGCGTTGCCGCGGATCATAATCTCGCCTTGGTCGGTACCGTTTTTTGCGACTTCGTTCATGGCGCTGTTGGTCACCGTGATATGATCCATCATCGGCATGGCAACGCCCTGTCGCGATTTCAAAGCGGCGCGCGCATTGCCTTGCGTTCCATCCCACGTGCTTTGCCACAGGCATTCGGTCACATGGCCATAGGTTTCGGTCAGCCCATACACATGAGTCACGTTGAACCCCAGCTTTTCAATCTTGTCCAGCGTCGCGGGGGCAGGGGGCGCGCCTGCGGTAAAGACCTCGACGGTGTGATCAAACACGCGGCGCTGATCATCCGGCGCGTTGACCAGCATGTTCAGCACTATCGGTGCACCGCCAAAATGCGTGACCTTTTCGTCTGCGATGGCGTCATAGATCGCGGCAGCCGTGATATCGCGGCAGCACACAAGCGTCCCACCGATCAGTGGCATCATCCACGCATGGTTCCAGCCGTTGCAGTGGAAAAGTGGCACAATCTGCATAAACACCGGGTGCAAAACCATACGCCACGAAATCACTGTACCCATTGTCATCAGATATGCACCGCGGTGGTGATAGACGACACCCTTGGGCCGCCCGGTTGTGCCGGATGTGTAATTCAGAGCAAGGCTTTCCCATTCATCCTGCGGCATGTGCCATGGGTAATCAGCATCTGCACCCGCCAACACATCCTCATATGTCGGATGGCGACCCGTGGCGGGGAACCCGGCAGCGGGGTCCTCCACTTCAATGATCTGCGGTGCAGCATTCTCCATCGTGGCACAGGCGGCTTCGGCCAATTCCATGAATTGTGTATCTACCAACAACACCTTTGCCCCACCATGATCAAAGATATAGGCGACCGTGTTCACATCCAGCCGGGTGTTGATCGTATTCAACACCGCACCACAGGCTGGTACGCCAAAATGCGCCTCTGCCTGTGCAGGGGTGTTGGGGATCAGGGTTGCCACCACATCACCGGGTGCGATATCCATGGCCGCCAGCGCCGATGCCAGACGGGTGCAGCGATCATGATACTGGGCATAGCTGACACGGTGGTCGCCATAGATCACTGCGGTACGATCCGCGAAAACATGCGCCGCCCGCGCCAGATGCGATAGGGGCGTCAGCGCCACAAAATTTGCAGCACATTTTTCCAACCCGGCTTCGTCTTGCATCCAACCCATGTCTGTCTTCCCCCCAAGCAGGCTCATGTCGCTTTAGGGGTTGAGTATTGCGGCGCAGGCGTGACTTTGGAAGAGGCGAAAACGAACAAAGGCTATGATGTGACGACGGGCGATATTAAACCGGGTGCTGCGGCGCTCTCGGTGCTGGCCGGAATGGCGACACTGGGGCTGACCGATAACTTCGTGCCCTATATTTCTGAGCGTGGCTCACTGTGGCAGTTTCATATGCTGCGCAGCGTGATGGCCTTTGCCATTTTGGGTGGTGTCGTGGCGCTGGGCTTTGGCGCGCTCCGGCCGAAACGATTGATTGCGGTCGTGGGGCGCAGCTTGTTTCAGGCCGGTGCGATGCTGATCTATTTTGGCTGTTTGTCGGTGCTTCCGATTGGTGTTGTGGTAGCGGGGCTTTTTACCTCGCCCCTATTTGTGGTGCTGATTTCAATCTTCTTTCAGGGCAAGTCGGTCGGCCCATTTCGCTGGGCGGCGGTGGCTCTTGGTTTTGTCGGCGCGCTACTGGTGATCCGGCCTGATCCTGCTGCGCTGAACCTTGTGTCGTTCTTGCCGATTGTCGCAGGGCTGCTCTATGCCATCGGTGCTGTGGCCACCCGTGCGTGGTGCGAGGGCGAAAGCACACTGACCCTCACCGCTGGGTTCTTTGGCATGCTGGGGGTGTTTGGTGTGATTGGCGTCTTACTGATGCCCGACGCTGGCCCGGCTGGTCACGCAGGTTTCGTGTTGCGGTCTTGGGGACCGCTTGATGCGTCGATGCTGTTCTGGATCGCGGTGCAGGCGGTCGGCTCGCTGATCGGTATCGGCCTGATCTTTCGCGGTTATCAATTGGGTGAAGCATCCCACGTCGCTGTGTTCGAATATTCGCTGCTGGTCTTTGCCAGCTTCTGGGCGTGGGTGCTTTGGAGCCAGACAGTACCGCCCTTAGGGTTGTCTGGGATGGTGTTGATCGCTGTTGCGGGTATCATCATTGCTCTGCGTTCAAATGTACCCGTGCCTTTGCGCGCCGCTTCTTTACCGGATTAATGGTAATCACATGATCATAAGCCACGGCCGTAAATATATCTTTGTCCATATTCCTAAAACCGGCGGTACCTCAATGGCGCTAGCGCTTGAGGACCGTGCGATGAAGGATGACATCATGCTGGGTGACACCCCTAAGGCGCGCAAACGGCGTCACCGGGTGAAAGACGCGGTAACCCGGGGTCGACTTTGGAAACATGCAACGCTGGCGGATATCGACGGGTTGGTAACACCCGATGCGATGGCGGACATGTTCTGCTTTACCTTGGTGCGCAATCCGTGGGACCGCGTGGTCAGCTATTATTATTGGTTGCGCGGACAGGGCTTCGATCACCCCGCGGTGCATCTGGCTAAGGCTGTTGCCTTCGATGGGTTCTTAAACGATCCCAGCACTCAAATTGCGTTTCGCAACTGGCCCGCGACGCAATACATGCGCGATGCCAAGGGCGTTGAACGGTGCAGCGCCTACATCCGGCTCGAGCACTTTGCCCAAGATGCGGCCCCGCTGATGGATCATCTTGGGTTCGAATTAACCCTGCCGATGGCGAACCAATCGGAGCGGCAATCAGAATATCAAAGCTATTACACCGCACAGACCGAAAACATCATTGCCGGGTGTTGCGCCGAAGATATCGCGCGATTCGGGTATTCCTTCGCCTAACGCGGGTATTTGTTCAGCAGATTTACGGCGATTGCCGCTATTTCATGAACCAATTCTCAATAAAGCAGGATTATTGTTTCCAATAACCGTAACAATGCCGCAATCACGCCTTTTTCCGGACCTGCCTTGGTCATGGGAATCGCTCCAGATGGGTTCAACAACTGCAACAGCGCCCTGCCACGGCGACACCATGGGGATGGATGATATGTTTGGATGGAAAACGAAAACAACTGGACTGCCCCGCCGCGGGGTTGAGACAACTGGGGCTTATGATGGTGGTCTTTCTGCGCTGACACATGGGTTGATGGCGGGCACGCGCGTTGCCTCAAACCTCGGATGGCGTGCAATTGAAGCACTGGCAGTGGGCGATAGAGTCCTGACCTTTGACCACGGCATGCGTGAAATCAGAGAAATCCGGCGCGTAAGCGTTGGGCTGGATGCACCGGACACCGCTCCTGCGATGTGGCCGGTGATTGTCCCGGTTGGTGCTTTGGACAACCGCAAAGAATTGACCTTGCTTGCCGACCAAGGCGTGCTGGTGGAAAGCGATACCGCAGCCGAAATGTATGGCGATCCGTTTGCGATTGTCCCCGTACATACGTTGGATGGTGTGCGTGGCATCTATCGCACCGCCCCAGCGCATCAGATTGAGTTGATCGCGGTCTATTTTGCCGATGAAGAAGTGATCTATGCCGAAGGTGGCGCCTTGATCCATTGCCCGGCGAGCACCACGGCGCTGGATACGTTCCTTGATGCACAACCTGCGGGCTATGATGTGCTCAGCACCCCAGACGCGGTGTTCTTGGCGGAATGTCTGGTGATGGAAGACGCAATGCTCACCTCTGGCGGTTGGGTCGACGGCCAGATGGCGGTGCACTGCTGATGTGAGGTGATGCGTTGGGTGTTTTTGTTTGGGTGGATGTCTGGTTTGAGCCCAA
>JBPOFE010000262.1:0-2026 GCA_051252035.1 Sulfitobacter sp. | reverse complement strand
ACTTTCTGATCATCGTTCAAGCCTGTGAGGCCTGCCTGCTCAACGGCAGAGATGTGCACGAACACGTCTTTGCTGCCGCCATCAGGGGCGATAAATCCGAAACCTTTGGTGGTGTTGAACCATTTTACTGTACCAGTGGCCATTATTGTATTCCTTAAGATGTGCTGCCCGCAGGATGCGGCAGGTCGGCTAAGTCAGTGAAAGATCGTATGACTGAGCCGTAAGGAGCAGTAATGCCGATAGATATAGTAACGTCGCATGGCCCACATGAGGTATTGCCCGGACAATAGCAAGCAGCTTTATTCCGCCTCTTTTCAACCCAGCCCGCAGCGCACGCCCCGTTAACCCTGCCAAAGCGGCCGTGGATACCGACGCGATACCGATAAAATACCGACGTGATACAGCCTGCTCAAACCCCTTATTAATAAGGCGCATCCTCTCGATTCGCCCCTCCTCCCCAAAATCACCCGTTAACCACATCTTCACCGCACATGAAAAAGGGGCGCGCCCTCTCGGACCCGCCCCTCTCAATCTTGATCTGACCTAGACCTTACAGCCCGGTAGACACATCAATCGTATTACCCTCTTCGAGCGTAACATAAGCCTTCTTAACGTCTTTCCGACGACCCATCTGGCCGCGGAAACGCTTGACCTTGCCTTTGGTGATGGTCGTGTTCACGGCCTTCACCTTGACACCAAAGAGCGCCTCAACGGCCTCCTTGATCATCGGCTTGTTGCTCTCCATCGCGACCTCGAACACAACGGCGTTGTGCTCTGACGCCATGGTGGCTTTTTCCGTGATGATCGGCTTACGGATCACGTCATAGTGTGTGTGCTTGGCGCTCATTTCAAACGGGCCTCCAGTGCTTCGATACCCGCTTTGGTGATCACAAGTGTATCACGCTTGAGGATGTCGTATACGTTTGCGCCCATTGTCGGCAGGATATCCAGACCTTCAATGTTACGCGCGGCTTGCAGGAACTGCTCATTCACGGTCGCACCATCAATGACCAGCGCGCGTTTCCAGCCCAGGCTCTTTACCTGCTTGGCCAAAGCGGCGGTTTTGCCGTCGGATGTTGCGTCGTCAATGATCACCAAGGAACCCGCTTTCATCTTGGCAGACAGCGCATGGCGCAGGCCAAGTTTGCGGAACTTCTTGGTCAGCTCGTGGCCGTGGCTGCGGGGCGTTGGGCCCTTATAGATACCACCCCCACGGAAGATCGGTGCAGAACGTGCGCCGTGGCGTGCGCCGCCGGTGCCCTTCTGGCGATAGATCTTCTTGGTGGAGTAAGACACTTCACGACGCGTCTTGACCTTGTGCGTACCGGCCTGCGCGTTGTTACGCTGCCAGCGAACGACACGGTGCAGGATGTCGGCGCGTGGCTCTAGACCAAACAGGGCCTCGTCCAAGTCTACCGATCCGGCCTTCTTGCCGTCGAGTTTGATGACATCGAGTTTCATGCGTCACCTTCTTTCTTGTCTGCATCACTTGCAGCTTTGTCAGCTACCGGATCAGCGCTTTCATTGGCGATCTCTGCTTCGGCTGCTTTCAGCTGCTCTGCTTCTGCGGCTGCCTGCTCTTCAGCCAAGCGTGCTGCTTCTGCTTCTGCTTCAGCGGCTGCTGCTGCGGCGGCTTCTTCAGCGGCTTTCGCGGCTTCCTTGGCGGCGGACCGCAAGGCGGCTGGCAAAATAGCTGAATCAGGGAACGGCTTCTTCACCGCGTCCTTGACTGTGACCCAACCCCCTTTGGAACCGGGAACAGCACCTTTGACCATGATCAAACCACGCGCAGTGTCGGTTTTGACAACTTCGAGGTTCTGCGTGGTGACACGGGCAGCGCCCATGTGACCGGCCATTTTCTTGCCTTTGAAAACCTTACCGGGATCCTGACACTGACCTGTTGAACCATGCGAACGGTGTGAAATCGAAACACCGTGTGTCGCGCGCAAACCGCCAAAGTTGTGGCGCTTCATCGCACCGGCAAAACCTTTACCGATGGATGTGCCTGCAACGTCAACATACTGAC
>JBPOFE010000261.1:0-2065 GCA_051252035.1 Sulfitobacter sp. | reverse complement strand
ACCAATGCAACACGTTTGCCTGTTGGTGACACGCCATTGGATGACCTGATCGCAGCGATGGTCGGGTCAAGCCAATCAGGTGCGTCACGATCAGCGCTGATATGGGCGGGCAAAGCGGTTGCTTTGTCTGATCGTGCAGACCTATGGGCGCGCTATGCGCGGTTGTCATTGCGTGAGGCGAAGAGGGACGGAAATTCAGAGCGTACGCGCAACAGACGTGAGGCGGTTTGGGCCGCAACCAATGCTTATTTGCGCGCGTCTGATGCGGGGGTGCGTGTTGATGCGCTTGATGTGATGGCGCAAGCGCTGGAGGCAAACCGGAGAGGTCGAGATATGATCCCGGCCCTACGTTTGGCGCTGTCCATCACGCCGCGCGATGATCTGGATGCGGCATTGGACGAGGCAATCGGCAAATACGGTTTCCGCATTGTTGAACACCGCGTTGATAACAACGCCGCCGCGCCACGCATTTGTGCCGAGTTTTCAGAGAAATTGGTGCAGGCGGGTGTAGACTATGAACCCTTTGTGCGCGTTGAGGGCAAGGGATTGGTGGTGCAGGCGGATGAAAGCCAGCTGTGCATTGATGGCGTCGAACATGGCGTGCGCTATGATGTGACATTTCGTCAAGGATTGCCCGCTGGCAGTGGTGAAGAACTGCACAAAGACGTGCGACTGGCGCTTTATGTAAAGGACCGCACACCATTGGTACGCTTCCCTGGTCGTGCCTATGTTCTGCCGCGTAGCGCGCAGGCGGCATTGCCCGTTGAGACGGTGAATGTCGACACATTGGACCTAAAGTTGCGCCGTGTTAGTGACCGCAATCTGGTGCGCGCGATCCGCGAGAGTTATTTTGGCAAACCCCTTAGCAAATATGAAGATGATCAATTCTCCAGCGATCTGGCGCAGGAAATTTGGAGTGGTACAGGGGATGTCCAGAACACGCTGAACGCGGACATGACCACACGCCTGCCGATGGGCGATGTGTTGGCTGAGCAGACCGCTGGCATCTATGCGCTCAGCGCCTCGGTCCCTGGGCAAGACCCCTATGATTATCCAGCGGCGACGCAGTGGTTTGTACTGTCTGATCTGGGACTGTCGACATGGTCTGGTGTCGATGGCATGCAGGTGTCTGTGCGCCGATTGGCGGACACGACACCGCGCGAAGGCGTGAAACTAACGCTTATTTCCCGCGCCAACGCTGTGCTGGGTGAGATCACATCAGATGCGGACGGCTTTGCTGCGTTTCCTGCGGGCCTGACCCGTGGCACAGGTGCCTCAAGCCCCGCGTTGTTGATGGCCGATGATGGCGGAAAGGACATCGCATTTCTGCCGCTGACCGATCCGGCGTTTGACCTGTCAGATCGGGGTGTCGAAGGGCATCCCCCCAGCCCGCCGATTGATACGTTTCTGACCACAGATCGCGGTGCCTACCGGGTGGGCGACACGATTTATGCCACGGCGCTAACTCGTGATGCGCAGGCAAAGGCGCTGACTGATTTACCGGTTACGGCGATCCTTAAGCGCCCCGATGGCGTCGAATATAGCCGCCACTTGAGCCAGAATGCCGTTGCAGGTGGGCATGTGTTTGCGATGCCTTTGGGCCGTGACGTGCCGCGCGGTGCGTGGCGTCTTGATATTCTGTCAGATGTGGATGGTCCGGCGTTGGCCAGCCAAACTGTACTGGTCGAAGATTTCCTGCCGGAGCGGATTGATTTTGATATCTCTCTGCCGGATGCGCCGTTGCGGATGACATCAACGCCGCCGTTGTCTGTTGATGTGCGGTATCTCTTTGGTGCGCCGGGTGCCGATCTGGCTGTGCAAGGCGATCTGCGCCTGCGGGCCACGCGTGAAATCGCAGGCTGGGATGGTTATCAGTTTGGTCGCTATGATACCCGCTTTGGCACGCGGACAAGCTCCATCGGTGATGCGGTCACAGATGCCCAAGGCAAAGCCATTCTGGCACTGCAACTCCCGGAATTGACCGAAGACCCCGGTCTGCCGCTTGAGGCGCAAGTGATCCTGCGTGTGTCCGAAGGGTCAGGGCGCCCCGTAGAGCGTCGTTTGA
>JBPOFE010000260.1:0-2073 GCA_051252035.1 Sulfitobacter sp. | reverse complement strand
CTTTTCAAACCGCGCGCGCAGCTTGGCATCATCGGTAACAAACCCACGCCCATTGACGCGCACCACGTTGTTTGATCCCGGCACCACGAACATGCAGGACAACCGCCCATCGGCCACAATATTGCGCAGACAATCCAGCCGATTGTTACCGCGCCAATCCGGCATCGCCAGTGTATGCACGTCCAACTCAACCACCACCGGACCATCATCGCCGCGCGGGCTGCCATCGGTGCCATCCGGGCCAATTGTGCTCAACACGCAGAGCTTCGAGGACATGATCCACTTGCGATAAAGCGGCGTTAGACGATCCGCGACCTTGCGCAGTGACGGCGCGCCGGGTTTGCCATAAAGCGCCTCAAGCGCTGTAACATCAGCTATCTTTCGCATCAGATGGTTCCCATCCGGCATCGCGCAGCAACCGCTCGGACGTCCCTTCGACGCTGGTTTCCAGCTCTTTCATGAACGCTTCTTTGGTCAGGCCCGGCGCAATCGGGTCGAGAAATTCGACCACCGCGACACCCGGCCTGCGGTACAAACCACGGCGCGGCCAGAAATAGCCCGCATTAGTCGCCACTGGTACGCAGGGCTGCGCCATCTGTTCATACAATGCCGCAGTGCCGGCCTTGTACGGTGCTTTGATGCCCGGTGCCACGCGGGTGCCTTGGGAATAAATCACCAACTGCCCGCCTTCAATCCGCCCGGATTTTACATCATCCAACATCTTGCTGATCGCCTTGCCACGTTTGCCACGATCAACCGCCACCATGTTCATGCGTTTAGCGTATTGGCCAATCACAGGTGTATAAAGGATTTCTTTCTTCATGATGAACTTGGCACGGGGCAGTGCGGTGAAAATCATCATGATATCAAGGAATGATTGATGTTTCGCGGCCACCAGCACTTCGCCTTCTGGCACGTTTCCACGCACTTCGCAGCGCAGGCCAATCAACCAACGTGCCGTCCACATGCACCAACGCGAATATCCTTTGCAGGCGGCATAAGCCCCATTGAGCGAAAACAGCGCCCAAGGGGCATAGAGCAGGCCAATCACTGGCATCATCACGGTTGCCTGCACAATATACAGGATCGAACGTACCCATTGCAGCACTATGCCAACTCCCTCAATGTGCGGCGCGCGGCGGTGCCGGTTGCAACAAATGCCACCGCCCCCGCCATGAGCGGGATCAGCAGGGGCAGTACCCAATGCCATCCCTGTAATCCAAGCCCGGTCAGAAACCCGCCGCCTTCGGATGCGGATGGCAACAGCAACACGGCAATCAATCCCAGCACGGTGCCTGCAGCCGCACCCGACAGTGCGCGCAGGGTAAAGCGCCGGATAAACGCCTGCGCAATATAATCATCGGTGGCACCCACAAGCCGCAAAACAGTAATCACCTGCGCATTTGCCGCCAAAGCCGCATGTGCCGCAAGTGTGATCATCGCCGCCACAGCCGCGCCAATCAGCACAATCGACAGCCATCCCAAGGTGCGCAGGCGCGTTGCCGCATTGATCAAAGGCGCGCGCCAGCGGGCATGGTCGTCCAGTATCGCGCCGGGCACCTCCGCCGAAAGCCGCAGCCGCAGACCCGCGGCGTCCATGCCATCACTGTCCTCGATCACTTCAATCAGGCGCGGCACGGGCAAGGTATCAAGGGCCAGTTCGGGACCAAACCATGGGGCCAAAAGCGCCTGTTGTTCTTCATCCGTCAGCGCACGGGCTGTCGCCACCCCTTTTGTGGTCTCCAAAATGCGCAGCGCCGCGTCAGTTTGCGCCGCCCGCTGATCCAGAGGTGCTACAATGCGGATGGTGGCAGAGCGCGCCAATTCATCACCCCACCGCTGTGCCAAGCGGCCAGAGGCCAGCGATAGCGCCAGCGCAAACACCGCCAAGAACGCCATGGCCGCTGCTGCAAACAGCGTCAGCTGCGCAGTGAAGCCAGAGGGCGGCACCACCCGGTCGGCATGCTTATCACCGATAACAAAAGCCCGCAGGGAGGAGAGAGAAAACTTCACAAATCCGCCCCCGCCAATTGAATGCGACGGTTCGCGATGCGCAGAACACGCGCTTGAACA
>JBPOFE010000026.1:0-27785 GCA_051252035.1 Sulfitobacter sp. | reverse complement strand
GACCTGTTGGACGCTGACGCGGATCGGGAGCTGAACTGGGTCATCGGATTGATCGAAAGCATCCGCTCCGCGCGCGCGCAAATGCACGTGCCTGCGGGGCTGAAAGTGCCGATGATCGTGACCGAAATGGATGCGGCGGGCCAAGCGGCTTGGGATCGCAATGAGACCATGATCAAACGTCTGGCGCGGGTGGAAAGCCTTGAAAAGGCAGACGAATTCCCGAAAGGCACTGTGGCGATTTCCGCACCGGGCGCGACCTTCGGACTGCCCCTTGCCGGGTTGATCGACATTGATGCGGAAAAAGCCCGTCTACAAAAGTCGTTTGACAAACTTGCCAAGGAAATTGGCGGTTTGAATGGGAGGTTGAAAAACCCCAAATTCGCTGCTTCTGCCCCACCTGAAGTGGTCGCCGAAGCGCAGGCCAATTTGGAAGCGCGACAGGAAGAAGCGGATCAAGTTCAGGCGGCATTGGATCGGTTGGCCGAGATTGGGAGATGAAACGCTAGGTGGGCCGATTGGTCCACCTTTGCTGTTAGTCAAACTTTGCGGGTCGCTTGCCAAACTCTGCCGCAATGACTTCCATCTGATGTGGCTTGCCCAGCAGGTCGGATTGCGCACGGGACTCTGCGTCTAATACATCATGCGCCGAAGCCGTTTGTGCGTAAGATATCAAACGCTTGGCCGCTTTGATTGCGCTTGGGCTTTTGCCAGCGATCGTATTCGCCAGCGCCGTCGCGGTCGCCAAAGGCTCATCCGCTATCTCTGTCACCAGCCCCCGACGTTCTGCCTGCGCCGCGTCAATCGGTTCTGCCGTATAGGTCAGGCGCCGCAACACATCATCACGCACCAGACGCGGCAACAGAACCATGCCTCCCATATCCGGGACGATGCCCCATTTCATCTCCATCACTGCGAGTTTCGTATCAGGGGCGGCAATGCGGATGTCCGCGCCCAAGGCAATCTGCATCCCCGCGCCATAGACAGCGCCATGAAGTGCGGCGATTACTGGGATGCCCAACCGCGCCCAGATCATCGCAACCTCTTGCCATTGATTGGTTGTTCCTTCGCCATGGGTGCGCGGCATAATCAGTTCCGCAGGGTCTTCGCCGATCATTGCGGACAGGCCAGTGATATCAATACCGGCACAGAATGCCTTGCCCTCTCCCGACAGCACGACCACACGTGCATCAGACGCGGCAACCTCTTGTCCTGCCTCAATAATCGCGTCGATCATATCCTGATCCACCGCGTTCATCTTGTCAGGCCGCGTGAGCGTTACAAAGGCAATGTGGTTGTCATAAGTTGTGGTCACGCGGGTCATAATGGCTCTCCTGATCAGGTATCGCCATAACAGCGCATTCATCTGATGCTGACCAGCCCGACGTCGCGGCACAGTTAATGTACGACGCGTTCGACCGCCCGCATCATGCCAAGGCCCTTGTCGTACACAAGCGTCAGAATGCGCCGTGTGCCGGGGTTGCTGGCGACCATCGGCACGGCACGCATTGCGCCTGCTGCGAGTGTGGCCGCGATAAATCCACGTCGGCTGAGGTTTGTCATTAATCTGCCCCTTCTTGTTGCGAGCCATTCTCATGTAGTCATGCAAAGCCATGTTTCCAACCCCTTGCCCGATGTTCCTGACGCGCCTATCACCAATATCATGGAAAAATACCGCCTCACCCCGCTTGCACAATCGCTCCCCGCTACCGTTCCGTTTGTGGGACCAGAGGCACAGGAACGTAGCCTTGGCCAGTTGTTCAAGGCGCGTTTGGGGGCCAATGAGAACGTCTTTGGTCCCTCACCCCGCGCCGTTGAGGCGATGGCGAGTTGTGATCAATGGATGTACGGCGACCCCGAAAGCCATGATTTGCGTGTCGCGCTGGCCGAACATCATGGGACAACACCAGAACATATCATTGTAGGCGAAGGCATTGATGGCCTGCTGAATTACCTTGTACGGTTGTTTGTGGGGACGGGTGATGCGGTGGTTACGTCGGATGGCGCCTATCCAACATTTAACTATCATGTCGCCGGGTTTGGTGGCGTATTGCACAAGGTGCCGTACCGCGACGATTTCGAAGATCCCGCAGCATTGTTTGCCAAAGCGGCCGAGGTCGACGCAAAGCTGGTATACCTGTCCAACCCGGACAACCCGATGGGCACATGGATCAAAGGCCAACACATCGCGGATGCGATGGAGGCTTTGCCAGCGGGCACGCTGCTTTGTCTAGATGAAGCCTATGTTGATTGCGCGCCCGAGGGCACAGCACTGCCGTTGACCTATTCCGATCCCCGCGTGATCCGGATGCGGACGTTCTCCAAAGCCTATGGGTTGGCTGGTGCGCGGGTTGGTTATGCGATTGCCACACCTACGTTGATCACGGCGTTTCACAAGGTCCGCAACCATTTCGGCATGAACCGCGCGGCGCAAGCTGGGGCTTTGGCGGCACTGAGGGATGATAAATGGTTGGCGTATGTCAAAGATCAGATTTCAACCGCACGCGCCCGAATTGCCGGGATTGCCCAAGAGAACGGCCTGACACCCCTGCCCTCTGCCGCGAATTTTGTGGCGATAGATTGCGGTCGTGATGGTGAATTTGCCAAGACCGTTCTTGATGGTCTAGTGTCACGCGGCATCTTTGTCAGGATGCCTTTTGTCGCGCCGCAAAACCGCTGTATCCGGGTGAGTTGTGGCACCGCTGGTGATCTTGATGCCTTTGCCGCCGCCCTGCCTGACGCCTTGGAAGATGCAAAAAAGGGCTGACGCACTGCCAAAGCGCGCTATTGTTAGGGATGAGACCGCCAAGAGGCCCGTCATGCGCGACACCAATCACCGCCCCGCCGCCCCGAATTACACCACCGCCTGCATCGTCATGTTTGGCATCAATCTGATGTGGGGTCTTTTGATGATCTGGGCGATCTGGGGCTTCATTCCCGCCGCATTCACCGGATGGCTCTTGAACCATCTGATCAATCGCATCGCAGTCACGCGTGGTTAATGACCTGCAATAACCCGGGCCGCCGCATCAAGCGCGCCATCGCCATGCTCGATGTCCAACGCCCGCAGGCCAGCCTCAATCCCGCCTAGGGCACCCAAGATCATGTGACCATTCACATGCCCCATGTGCCCAAGCCGAAAGAATCCATGCCACGCCGGATCACCGGGGGCGGCCATGCCCAGACCAATACCAAGTGTCAGCCCCAAATTCGTCTCTACCCAATCACGCAACGCCGTGGCATTCGGGGATTGCAGGCGCAGCGCGGTCACAGCATGACTGCGATAATCGCGATCCGTAATATTGAGCGCAAATGTGCCGCGCGCAGACCACGCTTCGCAGGCTGCCCAAACCGCACGGGCCAAGACGCCGTGGCGTGCCCAGACCTGTTCAATGCCTTCTGCGTGGATGATATCAAGCGATGCGCGCAGCCCATAAAGATGCTGCGTCGGTGCTGTACCACAATGATATTGCCAAAATTCCTCAGGGTGTGCGCGGGGCGTCCAATCCCAAAAGCGGCTCACGCGTGGCATTTTGGCCTGCACGGCTTCGGCCTTGTCGTTAAAGAACACGAATCCCACGCCCGGCGGCACCATCAGTCCCTTTTGGCAGGCCGTGACCATCACATCGACCCCCCAAGCGTCCATTTCAAACTGGTCACAGCCTAAGGATGCGATGCAATCCGCCATCAGCAATGCCGGATGCCCAACCTCGTCGATCACCGTGCGCAGGCCCGCGATGTCATTGCGCACAGATGTTGAGGTATCTACATGCACACCCAATATGGCTTTGATTTGATGCGATTTATCCGCCGACAACGCTTCGGCCACCCGCGCCATGTCCATCGGCGCGGCCAGGCCAAAATCAATCACCTCAACCTCAGCACCTAGGCCAGATGCCATTTCACCCCAGCCCTCGCCAAAACGGCCCGTGGCAGGCACCAACACTTTGTCGCCCGGTGCAATGACATTGCTGAGGGCTGCTTCCCACACCGCATGGCCATTGCCGATATACATCGCCACATGATGTTTTGTACGCGCCACACGGCGCAGATCGGCCATTAAATCCGGCATCATATCAACCAGCGCACCTGCATAGATATTCGGGGCCGCACGGTGCATGGCGTTTAACACAGCATCCGGCATCACGGAGGGGCCGGGGATCGCCAGATAAGACCGCCCCTGGGCCAAAAGTGGGGATTTTTTCATGAGGTTTCTGCCTTTAGCACGCGTTGTTTGCCGCACCTTATCGGCGCGTGATGCAGCGTCAATACGAATGACCCGCACCCCTGCTTGCCCTGCCGCCCAGCGTTTCGTAAACCTGTGACAGCACCGCCCAAAAGGAATGTGGCCACTCATGAATGACCAAACCTATACGTCCGGGCAATTGCTGCGCTGGTTATGGCGTGATTACCTGAAAAAACACGTCGGCCTGATGAGTCTCGCGGTGATCTTTATGATTATAGAGGGCAGCACATTGGGCGCTTTGGCGCGGCTGATGGAGCCGATGTTTGATCAGGTATTCGTTGCGGGTAAACAAGAGGCGCTGAAATGGGTCGGTCTGATCCTTGTCGGTATTTTTGTGCTGCGTGCCATCGCAGGGGTTGCGCAAAAGGTGTTGTTGACCCGGATCGCGCAGCGCACAGCGGCGGATATGCGCATTGATCTGCTGAACCGGATGATGCGCCAAGACGGAGCGTTTCATCAATCACACCCACCGGGATTCCTGATCCAACGGGTGCAATCGGACGTGAACGCCGTTGGCGACGTCTGGCGTGCGATCATCACTGGTGCAGGGCGCGATTTTGTCGGGCTGATCGTGCTTCTGGGCGTAGCAATCTCGATTGATCCGATCTGGGCACTGCTGGCCTGTGTGGGCATTCCTGTCATGGTCCTGCCCGCGGCGATTGCGCAGCGGTTTGTACGCGAACGGTCCCGAGAGGCGCGTGATCTGGGGGCCAATCTAGCCACACGACTCGATGAAGTGTTCCATGGCATCGTACAGATCAAGCTCAACGGATTGGAACGCTATCAGGCACGGCAATACAACGACCTGACCCGCACGTTCATCCGCACCGAAGTCCGCGCCGCGTTTGGTAATTCCGCCATCCCCGGTATGATCGACATTATGTCTGGTGTCGGCTTCATGGCGGTGATCCTCTATGGCGGGTCCGAGATTATCTCTGGCGACAAGACCATCGGGCAGTTCATGACATTTTTTACTGCAATGGGGTTCACCTTTAGCCCTCTGCGCCGCTTGGGAGGGGTCAGTGGCCTTTGGCAGATTGCTGCCGCCGCCCTTGAGCGGATCAAGGAACTGATGGACGCGCCCATGCGGTTGAAAGAACCTACCAAACCGCTGCCTGCGCCGACTGGCAAGCCTGATATTGAGCTTAAGAATGTAGACCTGGCATATGGTGAGGCCAAGGTGCTGGATGGCATCAGCCTCACGGCAGCCGCAGGACAAACTACCGCACTCGTTGGGGCATCTGGTGCGGGTAAATCCACGATTTTCAACGTACTGACCCGGTTGATTGATCCTCAAGCGGGCAGCGTTACCATCGGCGGCGTTACGACCACCGACATGGCGCTTACTGACTTGCGTGGCTTGTTTTCCGTAGTCACGCAAGAAGCGCTGCTGTTTGACGAGACATTGCGCGAAAATATCGTGTTGGGCCGTACAGACGTGAGCGATGAGATGCTGCAAACAGTCCTCAAAGCCGCGCATGTCGCCGATTTCCTGCCCAACCTTGAAAACGGTCTTGATACGCGCGTGGGCCCGCGCGGTTCTGCGCTTTCCGGGGGCCAACGCCAGCGTGTCGTCATCGCCCGCGCTCTGCTGCGCGATACGCCAATCTTGCTGCTGGATGAGGCGACAAGTGCGCTTGACGCACAATCAGAACAGGTCGTGCAAGACGCACTGGACCGTCTGTCTACGGGCCGCACCACGATTGTCATTGCGCATCGCCTGGCGACGATCCGCAGCGCAGATAAAATCGTGGTGATGGACCGTGGACAGGTCCGTGATCATGGTACGCATGAGGAACTGCTTGAGCGTGGTGGTATCTATGCAGATCTTTATCGTCTGCAATTCCAAGACGGCAAAACCGTTAGTGATGCGCGCGGCTTACGGGCGCTAAGGGCCAAAGAGCGTGGCGAGAAAGTAAGCGAACCAAATCTATTACAACGCCTAGGGCATGCTTTGTTTGGCTAGATCAGCTTCGGTGACGGTAGCTCTTGGCTAGCTTTTCTGGCGACGCCCCAAAAGTGTAACGTAGCAGCGTCCACAGGTTGCGCCCGCCACGCCGCAGCCAGCCTTGGCGGTGATATTTCGCCGCACTTGTCGTGGCGGTGACGGGCAAGCCGATCAACTGTCCTTTCAATGCCCGCGCCATGGCCACATCTTCCATCAATGGCTGATCCGGATAACCGCCTAACGCTTCGTATAGCATTCGAGGTATGATCAACCCTTGGTCGCCGTAAGGTAGGCCCAGACGACTGCGAAAATTAGCCCACGCCGCGACCAAGCGCCCCGGCAATCCGCCGTCTTTAAATGCCAGTTGAAACCATCCCGCGTGTTTCGACTTAAAATGCTCCGACACCTGTTTTGTCCAACCCGGCGATAGGACCGTATCCGCATGGAGCACCAGCATCCAATCACCTTTGGCCGTCGCACAGCCGCGCCGCAGCTGCCCACCTCGTGACGGCGCACCATGTAAAACCTCGCCCCCCCACGCTTGTGCAATGGCACCTGTCGCATCCGTCGACCCACCATCACAGACGATCAATTCCCGGATCAGCCCGCCATCCAGCCCTTCCACCAGTGCGGCCAGACACTCAGGCAGCGTTTCAGCCGCGTTCAGCGTCGGGATGATCACAGATATCGGTGCGCGCATGTTTGCTGGCCCTTTAGAATGGCGGTTGATGGTTATATGTCATGGGCAACTGCCAAAGGACAACAATATGACCCACCGCCGAATCCTGCGCCTAACCGGCCCTGACACTTTGGATTTCCTGCAAGGGTTGATCACCAATGATGTAAAAAAACTGAGCCAAGGGCCGATCTATACCGCCATGCTGACGCCGCAGGGCAAACTTCTCGCCGATTTTTTTGTGGCGATGGAAGGCGAAGCGGTTCTGCTGGATGTTGCGGAAGGCCTAGGTGACATGCTGACCCAGCGGTTGACCATGTACAAATTACGGGCGTCGGTCGAGATGGTCGCGACGGATCTGCATCTACATCGTGGCTTGGGAGAGACACCGCAAGATGGCTATGCCGACCCGCGCGATCCAAACATGGGCTGGCGGGCCTATCGCCCTGCCCCGCAAACCGATGACAGCGTGGATTGGGATGGATTGCGGGTCGCACATGTGATCCCGGAAACCGGGATCGAACTGACCCCGGACACCTTCATCCTCGAAGTTGGATTTGAGCGCCTGAATGGTGTCGATTTTCGCAAAGGCTGTTATGTCGGCCAAGAGGTCACGGCACGGATGAAACACAAGACCGAGTTGCGCAAAGGTCTGGCACAGGTGGCGGTCAATGGCAGCGCCCCGGTCGGGACCGATATCAAGGCGGGTGACAAACCTGCGGGGACGTTGCTGACGCAATCAGGGGGTCAGGCACTTGCCTATCTGCGGTTTGATCGCGCGACAGGACCGATGCAGGCGGGGGATGCCAGTGTGACGTGGACGCCAGCTGGTTAAGCCCACCTGATTCCCATCCTGAGAACGTAAAAAAGCCCCGGATCATGCCGGGGCTTTGGGTTTGGTCCGCTATGACGTCACGTCATGAGTTTAGGCGCGTTCGACGTATTCCATGGTTTCGGTGTTCACCACGATATCCTCGTCCTGCCCGACAAACGGGGGCACAGACACCCGCACGCCGTTATCAAGCAACGCTGGTTTGAACGAATTCGCTGCGGTCTGGCCTTTGACTACTGGCTCTGTTTCAACGATTTTGCAGATCACTTTTTGCGGCAAGCGCGCATTCAGCGCCTCGGCCTCGTGGTATTCAACAACCACCATCATACCGTCTTGCAAAAACGGACGCGTATCCCCGAGCAGTTCCGCAGGCAATTGCACCTGCTCATAGGTGTCCGTATCCATCACCACCAAATTGCCGTCATCTTCGTATAAAAACTGCTGATCCTTTTGTTCCAAACGGACTTTTTCGACTTTGTCCGCGCTGCGGAAGCGTTCGTTCAGCTTTGATCCGTTGCGTAGGTTACGCATCTCGACCTGAGCAAAGGCGCCGCCCTTACCGGGCTTTACGTGATCAACCTTAACGGCAGCCCAAAGGCCCCCGTTGTGTTCAAGGACGTTTCCGGGACGGATCTCGTTTCCGTTAATTTTAGGCATGGGGCAAAACCTTGGCAAAAACTTGATGATATGTTGACGCATCCTATATCTGGGAGGCAGACCCCCTGCAAGCAGGCGATATATAGTGGTGAAAGTCCAGCAAGTTATGCGTCAAATGCATGGGAGTTATGCGATAAAGTGGTATCCGAATCGGAGGATATGGGTCATAAGGGACTTCACGCCGAAATGACAAGAGCAAGAATAATGGAAAGGACGACGAGATGAAAGATTTCGTTGATGGCACCGCCTTTAACAATGAACAAGGCAACCGTGCACGTAAACTTTTCGCAGCTGTGGTGCTTGCTGCGCTGGACGATGCAATTGCTGACGACAAGAAATATGGCAACGGGCCAGAGCAGATTGCCCGTTGGGCACGGTCACGTGATGGCCGTGAAGTGCTAAGCTGTGCCGGGATTGATCCGAATGAACGGGTTGTGTCCGGTTTGATGGACTTTGTTGGCAAGGGTGTCCGCACCTCTGTTGCATTGTCGCGCGAAGAATCTGAGCGTCGCCATGCTGCACAACAGGCTGAAGCCGCTTAAGATACGCCCAACTTCGGGACAAAGAAACGCAGCCCTAGGGCTGCTTTTTTTGTGCCTTGCATAAAGCCCCGCTGCATATATGCCTGTCGCGATAGATACATTTCGGAAAGTGCGCGCATGACAAAGGCGATAATGATCCAAGGCACTGGCAGCAATGTTGGCAAGTCTATGATTGTTGCGGGCCTGATCCGGGCCTGCGTGCAGCGCGGGTTGCGGGTACGCCCGTTTAAGCCGCAAAACATGTCTAACAATGCCGCTGTGACAAGCGATGGAGGCGAAATTGGCCGCGCGCAGGCGTTGCAGGCCCGTGCCGCGGGCGTTGCCCCCCATACAGATATGAACCCTATTTTGCTAAAACCTCAAACCGCCACCGGCGCGCAGGTGATTGTTCAGGGGCAGATCGCGGGCCATCAAGAGGCAGCGGCTTTTGGTAAGAATAAGGCGGCGCTGATGCCTGCGGTTCTACAATCCTTTCAACGGCTTGGGGCGGATTGCGACCTGATCATCATCGAGGGCGCGGGCAGCCCGGCAGAGACCAATCTGCGCAGTGGCGACATCGCTAACATGGGATTTGCCACTGCGGCAGGTATCCCGGTGATCTTGATGGGCGACATTGATCGGGGTGGCGTGATTGCGCAGATCGTCGGCACGCAAGCGGTGTTGGACGATGCGGACAATGCGATGATCAAAGGCTTTGCCGTCAATAAATTTCGTGGTGATCGCAGCCTGTTTGATGCGGGTCGTGATGATATTGCGCGGCGTACCGGGTGGACCAGCCTTGGCGTGATCCCGTGGTTTGACGGCGCACATCGGTTGCCTGCCGAAGACGTGATGGACCTGCCCGCCCGTGCGCGGTCCGGTGGCAGTGGCATGGTGATTGCGGTGCCACGCCTGCCGCGTATCTCGAACTTTGATGATCTTGACCCACTGGCCGCTGAACCCGGCGTTGATCTTCGGATGATCATGCCCGGAGAACCGCTGCCCGGCGATGCGGATCTGGTGTTGATGGTCGGCAGCAAGGCCACGATCGCCGATCTTGAGGCATTCCGTGCCGAAGGCTGGGATGTTGACTTGGCCGCTCACATCCGACGCGGCGGCCATGTATTGGGCCTGTGCGGCGGCTATCAGATGCTAGGGCGCAGCATTGCGGACCCGCATGGTATTGAGGGCCCGCCAAGCACGGTTAAGGGGTTGGGACATCTGGCCGTTGATACAATCATGGCCCCGATGAAACATCTGTCGCTCAAAACCGGGGAACACCCTGAAAGCGGGACCAAACTAAGCGGCTATGAAATACATATCGGCGAAACCAGCGGCCCTGATTGTGCCCGCGCTTGGTTACAGTTTGATGGGCAGGCTGAGGGTGCGACCAGCCCAAGTGGCAAAGTTCAGGGCTGTTATATGCATGGGCTGTTCAGCTCGGATGCGTTTCGTCGCGCCTATCTGGCTCATTTCGGCGTGACGTCCAAATTGGATTTTGAAGCAGGTGTCGATGACACGCTGGACGCTTTGGCGCACCATGTCGAACGCTACTTTGATTTGGATTTGATGTTGTCGTTGGCCGAGGATATCGGCGGATAAGGGGCGTAGTCCCGCCCCCTTCCCGTTATTCCAACTCCTGCGCCGCCAAAGCGCGGTGGATTTCGCGGCGCACCAATTTGCGCACATTGCGCGTGATCCGTTCACCCAATGCGCCCTGCAGTTCAGAGCGGACAATGTCGCTCACCAGATCGCGCAGCGCTTCTTCGTCGATCAGCTGATCTTCGGAGGCAAAGGCAAAGCTATCGACATCGGGTGTGTCTCGCTGTGCTGTCTGCTCTGACATGGGTTCAGGTTCTTCGACCTCTGGCTCATCAATCGCCTCAGGCTCAGCGACCTTGCTATCGCGTGCCTTGTCTTGTTCTTCATCGTCACTTAGTGGCGCGCCCAAGGCGTCGCGATCAATGTCATCTTCCCATGCCATCGCTGGCGCTTCAGTGCCAGAATATTCATCCGCGCCTGGATCATCGGGTTCCCATGTGTCGGAAATATTGCCGATTGCGGTTTCCAAGGCTTCGATTTTGGCGCTCAGCGTCGCCGCTTTGGCAGAATTAGCATCAGACCTCTCGGTCTCGGCGTCCTCAACCTGATCATTCGTCACATTCTGATGGTCATGCTCATCATCATTGTCCTGCTCAACCTCAAGGCCAGACAGGTCCAGCGCCACCTCTCCTTCGCCGTCTTCATCTTGTTCATCGGCAAAGTTATAGGGATCGTCCTCATAATCATGGGCAGGGTCATCAAAAATGGTTTCCTGATCCTGATCTGAGGACGTTTCTGCACCGAGATCTTCGACAGCTTCCTGTGCATCAACGACTTGTTCATCATCCTGAGGCGCATCTGCCACCCGCAACGCAGGTGTCAGCACCAACCGGTCATTGACGGGCGCTGTTTTTTGACTGTGCAAAGGGCGTTTGTCTTCAGACACCAGACGGCGAATTGAAGATAGAACATCCTCTACCTCGGCATTTGTGACGGGGTCAGACATAATTTTTTACCACTCTTCCTCAGTGCCAAGTTTAACCTGCCAAGGGGATTCTCACAATGGGGTGCAAAAAATTGTCACTCTTTTTGCAAAGCACGCAACACACGGTCCAGCTTCTCACCCTGACGCGACTTTTTCACTGGGCTGTCTTTGACCAAATTGTAATAGGCCGCCGGATCGTAAGTTTGCACTGGTAAGTTGAGGTCTGCTGCTGTCAATTGACCGGTTGCTGCCAAAACCGAATAGGCCGCGATATAGAGGTTTGCGCGGGCCGATACCTGTGCCGATTCTGCATCCAGCAATGATTGTTCGGCATCCAACACATCAAGCGTTGTGCGCGCGCCCAATGTTGCTTCTTCGCGGACACCCCGGAACGCGATACGGGCTGCACGAATTTGCCGCTCAGATGCTTCGAGTACCGCCCGCGCAGAGGCAAGGCTTGCATAGGCATTACCAACATCCTGACGGATATCATGGGTAACAACATGCAGATTTGAACGCTGTGCATCGCGCTGCGCCATGCTTTTGCGAACCTGCGCTGACAGCCGACCACCGCCGTAGATGGTCTGCTTCATCTCAACACCCACAGACCCGCCGTGCGTGTAGTTACGGCTTCCAAAGTTTTCGGTCAGACCATACCGCCCGGTTAGCGAAACCGTCGGCTGCATGTCGGCCTCGCCGGCTTTGATCAATAGCTCTGCGGCGGCAACTTGATGCTGGGCTGCGGACATCAATGGATGGCGGCGCACGGCCAATGCTTTGGCACCCTCAACATCGTTACCTACATTCGGCAAGCGTGGCGCCGGGCTTAACCGCCCCGGTTTGCGCCCCACTGCATTGCGGAATTCTTCAACCGCACGCAGATAATCGCCTTGCGCACCCGCAAGGCCACTGCGCGCTTGTGCCAATTGCGCTTCGGCCAGAGCAACATCTGTACGCGTCACTTCACCAACTTCAAAACGATCCCGTGCAGCACGCAATTCCTGCGTCAACAGTCGTTGATTGTTGTTACGCAAGGCGACAAATTCTGACGCTTCGATCACACCCATATAGGCGCTAACCGCACGCAGCAGAACGATTTGTTCGATATTCAACAAAGTACCGCGTGTCGCCAGAACCGTTTCCTTGGCCGCTTCAACCCGGTACTGGCTTGCGCCAAAATCAAACACCAGCAGCTGCCCAATCAAACTGATTGTTGCCGACAAGTTATCGGTTGATGATGCGATGCCCGTGCCGTTCTGGCTCGTGGTGCCAAAACTCTGTGTTATCGCCCCGGACCAACTCAAAACGGGTTTCAAAGTGGACCCGGCAATCGCCACATCTTCATCCGCTGCACGCAGCACGGCACGGTTTTGTTCCAACAATCCAGAATGGTTATACGCACCAACCAAAGCATCCGCGAGCGTTTCAGCCACGCCCATGCGGGGTAACACGCCACCAACCGCCAACATCGTCAGCGCAACAAGTGGCCGGGTAAGTTTAAGACGTTTGGTCAATGTCATAACTGGCATAGCCTTTTGAATTTATGTCGAAACCACATAGGGTCGATCATCGATCGGTATTGTCTGTTTTCAGAGCTGAAAGGCCACTTGCCGCTCAAAGCCGCGCAATATCGGCGCGCCCGCATTAAATGACGCGCGCCAGCTGATCTGCGTACCGCGTTTGTGGCCAATCCGCACTTCGCCCAAGGCATCCTGCATAAAGAGGCTGGCAATCCGACCCCCATCTTTAAGCTGATCAGTGATGGCGCTTGGCACTTCTGCGACACCGCCTTGGATGATGATCACATCATATGGCCCATGCTGTGGTGCGCCCTCGCTTAGAGGGCCGACATGCACAACCACATTATCAGCCCCCGCCGCAGCCAAAGCCTCGACTGCTTCTGTCGCCATGGATTCGTCTTGCTCAACCGCGATCACGGCCTCAGCCATATGCGCAATAACCGCCGCCGAATAGCCCATGGCAGATCCAATATCGAGCACCATTTCTTGATTTGTAATCGCCAGCGCATCCAGCATTTTTGCCAATGTGCGCGGCTCAAGCAGAACACGCCCCTGCCCCAGATCAAGGTTTTCACCCATATAGGCCGCTTCGCGCTGTCTCGCGGGCACAAAATCCTCGCGGGCGACAGTCAACATTGCGTCAATAATTGGAAATTTAGTCACATCCGACGGGCGTACCTGCGTATCAACCATCATTGTGCGGCGGGTTGTGAAATCAGTCATCAGCTAAACTCATCCGTTCAGATTCTGTTAAAAACAGATGTGCCACATCGCGCCGCCCACAGCAACGGTCCGTCGGCATTTTCACACCAACCTAGGTCTTGCAGGGGTCAACATGATCAGATAGCAGTGCGCAAACCACGCGGGGCGAGTTGGCGGAGTGGTTACGCAGCGGATTGCAAATCCGTGTACAGGAGTTCGATTCTCCTACTCGCCTCCAAACAAAATCAATAATCTCCTGAATATCCCAGCTGGCACCCTGCTCCGATGCGGTTTATCGCGCCATTGCAGCGTCAACAGCTGCCTCTTCGGCAATCATTGCTTCGAGTTGACGCCGAAACCGCAGTTGCCCGCCATCAATGGGCAGGTCGATATGCGGGCTGGTCTTAGCGCTCATGCCTTTTTGCACGGCGTTCAATACCGCGCGGTCTTCCTCAAAAGCATGCTGCACGTCTTCGCTCATCATCTGGCTAAGTGCGCTATCATCAGGGCGGATATTGCGCAGTTGGAACCAGTAATATCGGGTTTTTCCATCTGTTGTGGGCGTCATGAAATTGTAGCTGTCCATGATAAACGTATCGGCGTGCAATGGGCCCTCTGGCCCGCCCGTCCCTGCCGGGGTAAATACGGCACGGATCAGCGCGTGGCTGGGGTAGCGGACCTCATAATGCTGCAAACGGTCGCAATTACCCTTGAACGTAACAACTTTCTTGTAAAATGGGGCCGGTTCCACATCCATCATCCAGCGGTGCACAATCACACCCTGATCGGTCTTTTTCACCCTAAGCGGCGTGTCCTTTGTCGCGGCTTGACCAAAACTTGAGCCATGCACCCACGCCACATGGGTCGGATCCAGCAGGTTGTCACACATCAGCAGATAATTGCAGTCCAATTCCATCGCAGCGCCACGGTTGATACCCCACGCCGGGTCACCCCAATTTTCGATCTCAAAGATATCCTCAGGGTCGGCGAGCACTGGATTGCCCATCCAAACCCAGACCAGCCCGTATTTTTCATGGGTCGGATAGGCATGCACCCGCGCTTCTGAGGGAATGCGTCCGCCCGGTGCCCAGACGCATTGACCGACACAATCAAACGTCAGCCCGTGATAACCACATTCAACAGTGTCACCTTTGATGCGGCCCATACTGAGCGGCAGTTTGCGGTGTGGGCAAGCGTCGTCGAGAGCGACAATCTCGCCGCCCTCAGTACGGAAGATGCAGATATTCTTAGCCAACACTGTGATCTGACGCAGGTCACGATCAACTTCGCGGTCCCAAGCAGCCACATACCAAGCGTTGTTCAAAAACATTTGCTTACTCCAAAATACCCGGCAGATTCAGCGCGTTTTCGCGGGCACAATCAAGGGCGATATCATATCCCGCGTCCGCGTGCCGCATCACCCCTGTTGCCGGATCGTTCCACAACACCCGCGCGATGCGTTTGTCCGCCTCCTCAGTCCCATCGCAACAAATCACCATGCCGGAATGCTGGCTGAACCCCATACCTACGCCACCGCCATGGTGCAGCGACACCCATGTCGCCCCCGATGCCGTGTTGAGCAGCGCGTTTAGCAGCGGCCAATCACTGACCGCGTCACTGCCGTCTTTCATCGCTTCGGTTTCACGGTTCGGGCTGGCGACGGAACCTGAGTCCAGATGATCCCGGCCAATCACAATCGGTGCACTCAATTCGCCGGTGCGCACCATTTCGTTGAATGCAAGACCCAGCTTGTCGCGCAGACCCAGACCAACCCAACAAATCCGCGCTGGCAGGCCCTGAAAGCTGATCCGTTCGCGCGCCATATCGAGCCATTTATGCAGGTGCTCATCGTCCGGGATCAGTTCTTTAACCTTTTGGTCGGTTTTGTAGATGTCCTCAGGATCACCGGACAGCGCCGCCCAGCGGAACGGGCCGACGCCGCGACAAAACAGCGGACGGATATAGGCGGGTACAAATCCGGGGAAGGCAAAGGCGTTTTCCAGACCTTCTTCTAACGCGACCTGACGGATGTTGTTGCCATAATCTAATGTCGGCACGCCCGCATTCCAGAAATCGACCATCGCGGCGACGTGGACCTTCATTGACGCGCGGGCGGCTTTTTCCACGGCCTTAGGATCGCTTTCGCGTTTGGCGCGCCATTGGCCCATGGTCCAGCCCTGCGGTAGATAGCCATTGAGCGGATCATGCGCTGATGTCTGGTCTGTCACCATATCAGGGCGGATGCCGCCGTTTGCCATGCGCTTTGCCAGTTCGGGGAATACATCAGCAGCATTGCCCAATAGACCCACAGATTTCGCTTCACCCGCTGCGGTCCATTTTTCGATCATTGCCAAAGCCTCATCCAGCGTCTCGGCCTTTTCATCGAGGTATTTAGTGCGCAAGCGAAAGTCGATTGAATCGGGGTTACACTCCACTGCCAGACAGCAAGCACCCGCCATGACTGCCGCCAAAGGCTGTGCGCCGCCCATGCCACCAAGGCCGCCCGTCAAAATCCATTTGCCAGTCAAATCGCCATCGTAATGTTGACGCCCCGCCTCGACAAAAGTCTCGTAGGTTCCTTGGACAATGCCTTGAGTTCCAATGTAAATCCACGATCCGGCGGTCATCTGACCATACATCGCGAGGCCCCGTTTATCGAGATCGTTGAAGTGATCCCAATTGGCCCAATGCGGCACCAAATTGCTGTTTGCGATCAATACCCTAGGGGCGTTTTCATGGGTTTTAAACACGCCCACAGGCTTACCTGACTGCACCAGAAGCGTTTCATCCTCCTCCAGATCGGTCAGAGAGGCGACGATCTGATCAAAGTCTTTCCACGTCCGCGCGGCCCGTCCGATCCCGCCGTAAACCACCAATTCATGAGGGTTTTCAGCCACATCGGGGTGCAAGTTGTTCATCAACATCCGCATCGGCGCTTCCGTCATCCAGCTTTTCGCGGTTAGCGTGTTTCCGGTCGCGGGATAGATATCACGGGTATTGTGGCGTGGGTTGATTTTGGGATCTGTCATCGGATCTGCCTTTCATGAACAAGGTCGGTCAAGTCGTTGAGAATTTTGTATAATATTGGTCTAAGCCGTTCCGCTTTGTCTGCCCGCCAGTTCCAAGGTGGCACTTCATCCATATAGGTGGATTGTGCCAATTCCATCTGAATTGCATGAATGTTTTCAGCAGGTTGACCATAGTGACGGGTAGTCCATCCACCTTTGAAACGACCATTCAACACCGATGTATAGCTTTGAGCAGCCCGGCACCGCATGTCGACAGACCGCTCCACCATCTGTGCACAACTTTTGGATGAATTTGTGCCAATGTTGAAATCAGGCAGGGTATCATCAAATAGATAGGGGATAACTGAGCGAATAGAGTGGCAATCGTACATGATCGCAGCGCCGTGTTTCGCCTTCACCCGTGTGATTTCTGTGGATAACGCGGTGTGATATGGCGTGTGATACATGTCTTTGCGTCGCGCAATTTCAGCTGCGTCAGGTTCTTTGCCCGCATGATAAATCGCGTGTCCGTCAAAGTCGGTTAATGGACATAATCCGGTGGTATTTTGGCCAGGATAGAGGCTGGCATCGTCAGGACCGCGGTTAACGTCAATCACATAGCGATGAATGGGCGTGCGCACCGTCGTCACATCATGCCCCAACCCATTGTAAAGCCGATCAATATGCCAATCGGTGTCCGCCAACGCGCGGCCAGTTTCATTCAGGGTGGCCCAAATCTCCGGCGGTACATCCGTCCCGGTATGCGGCAATCCCAAAACAATCGGGCCGCCACCCTGCACAACCTCGATCATTGGGCAGCCTCGACAAATGCACCGGACCTCACAAGCATGGTCGCGCGTTCGATATCAGGCGCGAGATAGCGATCGACACCCAATGTCGCGATGTCCTCCCGCAGACGGTCGATCACCGCTTGCAGGCGTTTTGACGTCGCCAGAGGGGCGCGCGCTTCAATACCCTGCGCGGCACACATCACCTCAACCGCCTGAATGGCCGCCAGATTTCTATTCATCCGCGCCAAACGGTATGCCCCGTGCGCTGCCATGCTGACGTGATCCTCTTGATTGGCAGAAGTCGGCGTGCTGTCGGTTACACAAGGATTGGCCAGATGTTTATTTTCGCTCATCAGGGCAGCAGTGGTGACTTCGGCGATCATAAAGCCTGAATTCAGACCCGGATCGGGGGTCAGGAACGGCGGCAGGTCATGGCTTAGAGTCGGATCCACCATCAAGGCAACGCGGCGCTGGCCAATTGCGCCAATCTCAGCAATCGCGAGAGCAATCATATCGGCGGCAAAACCCACTGGTTCGGCGTGAAAATTGCCACCAGAGACAATGAGATCAGCATCAACCAACACCAGCGGGTTATCCGTCACCGCGTTCGCCTCAATCTCAAGCGTGTTCCCCGCCTGCCGGATCACATCCCACGCCGCCCCCACAACCTGTGGCTGGCAGCGGATGCAATAAGGATCTTGCACCCGCGTATCACCCTCCACATGGCTTTCGCGGATTTCAGACCCGTCCATCAGCGCTCGCATTTCTGTTGCCACATCAATTTGACCCGCATGCCCCCTTAGGCTGTGAATATCGGCCACCAGAGGTGCCGTAGAGCCCATAATTGCATCGGTACTCAGCGCAGCAATGACCATTGAATTGCGCACTGCATTTTGCGCCTCAAACAACCCGGCAAGCGCATTGGCTGTCGAAAACTGGGTGCCGTTGATCAGAGCAAGCCCCTCTTTCGGGCCAAGCACCACAGGTGTCAGACCGGCCTTGGCCAATGCCTCGCCGCCGTCCATTTCAACGCCACCATACACCGCACGTCCCGCACCAATCATTGCGGCGGCCATATGGGCCAAGGGGGCCAGATCGCCAGAGGCCCCAACTGACCCCTGCGCCGGGATCACTGGCAAGCAATTCGCGTTCAACATACCCTCAATCAGCGCGCAGACGCCCCAACGCACGCCCGAGGCACCACGCCCCAGTGACATCAGCTTCAGCACCATCATCAAACGGGTGAGTGGTTCAGAAAGCGCCTCACCGACGCCACAGCAGTGCGAAAGGATCAGATTACGTTGCAGTGTTTCGGTATCTTGCGGCGCAATTTTGCGGCTGGCGAGCTTGCCGAACCCGGTGTTCACGCCGTAAACGGCATCGGTGCCAGCAGCGGCGCGTGCGACCATGGCGGCGGCTTTTTCCACCGCCGGTTTCGCAGCGCGGTCCAATTCAATGGTATCATTGCCGCGCCAAATAGCTTCGAGCGTTTCAAGGCGCACGGCCCCCGGTGTCAGTATCATGCCTGCCCTCCAAAATAACGTTTATGTAGTGGGTTGAACCCAATGCGATAGGCGAGTTCTGCCGGGTGTTCGACATCCCAGACACACAGATCGGCACGCAGTCCGACTGCAATCTGGCCGCAATTATTTAGCCCCAAAGCCCGTGCCGCATGTTGTGTGACCCCGCGCAGTGCTTCCTCTGGCGTCAGACGGAACAGGGTGCAGCCCATGTTCATGGTCAGCAACAAAGAGGCCAGCGGTGATGAACCGGGATTGCAATCTGTGGCCAGCGCCATATCGACACCAGCCGCGCGAAATGCATCCACGGGCGGTGCCTGCGTTTCATGCAATGTGTAGAACGCACCGGGCAATAACACCGCGACCGTGCCTGTCTTGGCCAACGCCTCTGCATCCCGCACATCCGCATATTCCACATGGTCCGCAGATATCGCACCATGTCGCGCGGCCAACTGCGTTCCGCCGATGTTGGACAGTTGTTCGGCGTGTAGCTTTATGGGCAAATTAAGTTCATGTGAAACATTAAATACGCGCTCTATCTGATTGATATTAAATGCTATACCTTCGCAGAATCCATCGACTGCATCAACCAAACCTGCGGCATGTGCCGCGCGTAAAGTCGGGATGCAGACCTGATCAATATAACCATCCGCATCGCCGGAAAATTCCTTTGGCACAGCATGCGCACCTAAAAAACTGGTTAGAATACGCACCGGGCGCAGGATGGCCAACTCACGTGCGGCGCGCAGCATCCGCAGTTCGGTTTCCATATTCAGACCGTAGCCGGATTTGATTTCAACCGTTGTCACGCCTTCGGCGATCAAGGCATCCAAACGCGGCAATGCACTGGCGATCAGCGCCTCCAACGTTGCCTCCCTCGTTGCCGACACGGTCGAGACAATGCCACCGCCCGCGCGCGCCACTTCGGCATAGCTTGCGCCTTGCAATCGCATCTCAAACTCACGCGCACGGTTGCCGCCGTGCACGAGATGCGTGTGACAATCAATTAATGCTGGGGTGATCAGCCGACCCTGCATGTCCTCGGATGGCACATCAGCATATTGGCTCGGCAAATCGGCACCGGCCCAGATGATACGGCCTTGATCCATTACCACAGACCCGCCAGCGATCAGGCCATAATCCGCGCCGACCATTGTCGCCAGCGCTGCATTTTTCAGAACCTGAGGCATAATTTAACCTTTATCTGGAGGATAGAATCTGATTATGTCTATACATATTCAGATTCTCCGTCACCGCGTCAAGAGGAAACCATGACCACATTGCACGCCAAACACGCGCTGCTGCCCGATGGATGGGCGCGCGATGTCACGTTGAAGATCGCCGATGGCCGGATCGAGGCGCTCTCAGGTTGCACGCCTGACGTACAGGTTGACATCTTGTTGCCTGCGCCCACCAACCTGCATAGCCATGCGTTTCAGCGGGCAATGGCGGGACTGACCGAACGGCGCGGGGCGGATAAAACCGACAGCTTCTGGAGTTGGCGACAGCTGATGTTTCGGTTTCTCGACCAACTCACACCGGAAGATGTGCAGGCGATCACGGCGCAGGTCCAGATGGAGATGCTGGAGGCAGGATATGCCGCGTCTGTCGAATTTCACTATTTGCACCATCAACCGGGTGGCATCGCCTATGACAATCCCGCTGAAATGTCGGCGCGCATTTGTGCGGCGGCGGATCAGACCGGCATTGGACTGACGTTATTGCCGGTGCTTTATCAACAAGGCGGTGTTGATGGCCGCCCCTTGGGGCCAGGCCAAATCAGATTTGGCAATGACATGGACAAATATGCGCAGATTACTGAAGCCGCAGGCAAGTTGATCACTGCCCTGCCCCGCGATGCAAATATGGGTCTGGCACCGCATTCGCTGCGCGCTGTGACACGGGATGCGTTGAAAGAAATACAGGCCTTTGACGGGCCAATCCACATGCATTTGGCCGAACAGATTGCCGAAGTGGAGGAGGTCAAAGCCGCTTATGGGGCACGGCCCGTGACATGGGCGCTGGACCATCTGGACATCGACCCGCGTTGGTGCCTGATCCATTGCACCCAGATGTCAGAGGTTGAAACCCGTGGGTTGGCGCAAACAGGTGCGGTTGCAGGGTTATGTCCGCTGACTGAAAGCTCTTTAGGGGATGGTATCTTTAATGGTGTTCCTTGGACCGAGGCTGGCGGCAACTGGGGCATTGGTTCGGATAGTAACATATTGATTTCATTAAACGAAGAGTTGCGGACGCTGGAATATTCACAACGCCTGATCACCCACAATCGTGCGGTGATGGCCACACCAGAAAAATCCACTGGCCGGGTGTTGTTTGAAGGAGCCTGTCAGGGCGGTGCGCAGGCGGCGGGCCGTGACAGTGGCGCAATTGAGGTTGGGCAATGGGCCGATCTGATGGCGTTAAATGGCAATGCGACCGATTTTATCGGGCGAAAAGACGATAGCATTCTGGATACGTGGATATTTGCAGCAACAGATGCGCGTGTTAGCGATGTATGGGCGGCGGGGCGGCATGTCGTCCAAGATGGCGCGCATATTGAACGGGGCCAGATCACCAAGAACTACCGCGCGGCGATGATGCGCCTGCGTGATGTGATGTGACCCGGATGATTGGTTGGCAAGACGTTCAGGCAGAGGCCCTGCGCCGCATTCAGAGCCGCACTTGGCCCCCCGGCGGGTTGATCCCGAATGAGGCAGAATTGGCCACTGAATTGGGCTGTGCCCGGGCCACAGTGAACCGTGCCTTGCGCGCGCTGGCGGAGGACGGCTGGTTGGAGCGACGCCGACGCGCGGGCACCCGCGTGGCACTATCGCCTCAACGTCGGGCGCAGATGTCAGTGCCTGTGCTGCGGCAAGAGGTCGAGGGATTGGGCAAGATCTATGCACACAGAGTGTTGTCATGCGCGATTGAGGACACGCGCCTGTTGATCCAAACACTGCATTTGGCCGACGATACCCCCTATGCGGTTGAAGATCGTGAAATCAACCTGACCACACTGCCCAGCGCCCGCAATGTAGATTTCAAAGCGATCAGCGCCAATGAATGGCTTGTTCAAAACGCGCCATTTGACCATGGCACGATGGAATACCTAGCAGAAGCCGCAGGAGCGTTTGAAGTGGCGCATTTGCGGTGTGTGATGAATGCACCGTTGATGATCTTGCGGCGCGAGACATTCAGTGATGCGGGGCTGATCACCAGCCTGCGTATGGCCTATGCGCCGGGGCGTGCGGTTCGGCTTAACATCTAAATGCTCTGAGACGTTGCAGATTGCGCCCGCACATAGTCCATCACAGCTGACCGTACAGACATTTCACCCCTGTCTCGCGCCTCGTAAATGACGCTGCGCACGTCATCCAGATTGCAGCGCCGCAGCAGGCTTTTGACCGGGCCAATTGAAGCCGGGCGCATTGACAGGATGCGAAACCCGATGGCCGCAAAGCACAGCGCCTCAACCGGGCGTCCCGCATCCTCCCCACAAAAAGACAGCGAAGTCTTGGATTCCAAGCATCGCCCCGCAATACCTTCGAGAAAACTGAGATAGCTGACATTCAGCGTATCATAACGCCGCCGCACCATTTCGTTCTCTCGGTCAGCAGCAAAGAAAAATTGTTTTAAGTCGTTGCCACCAATCGACAAAAACTCAACCTCGTCAAAGAATTTTTTTGGTGCAAAGGCAAGGCTGGGGGTTTCCAGCATGGCCCCTACCTCAATTTCTGACGGCAGTACGTGACCCAAGCGTTCCTCACGTGCCAATGTTTTGTCCATCTCGGCGCGGGCGGCCCGGAATTCTTCGAATTGCGCGACAAATGGGAACATCACTGACAGAGGCCGTCCGTTTGCTGCGCGGATCAGCGCTTGCAACTGCATTCGCATGATGCCCGGCTTGTCCAAGCCCACCCGAATGGCCCGCCAACCCAGCGCGGGGTTCGGCTCATCATTGGGTTTCATATAAGGCAGCACCTTGTCTGAACCGATATCAAGCGTGCGAAACACCACCCGCTTGCCCTGTGCCGCATCCAACACCCGCGCATAAAGCGCCGATAGTTCAGATCGCTTAGGCATTTGATTACGCACGAGAAATTGTAATTCGGTGCGGAATAGTCCAACGCCCTCGGCACCAGAGCTTTCCAGGGACGGCAAATCAGCCATCAACCCGGCGTTCATATGCAACTGAATGACAGACCCGCATTTGGTTTGCGCGGGTTGATCACGGATCGATGCATAGCGTTCTTGCGCAGCGGCCTGCATGGCGATTTTATCGCGGAACGCGGCGGCCACGGATTCGTCTGGGCGCAGGTGCACAATGCCCTGTTCGCCGTCCACCATGATATGATCGCCATTGAGCGCATCATCGGTGATCCGCCCCGCATGCACCAACAACGGGATTGCCAGCGCCCGCGCCACGATCGCAGCATGCGATCCGACAGAGCCACCCTCCAACACGATGCCACGCAGTTTGCGGCCATAATCAAGCAACTCGGCCGGGCCAATGTTACGCGCCACCAAAATCGGATTTCGGGGCATCTCAGCACCAGTATCACTGCCCTGTCCGGTTAAAATACGCAGCAACCGGTTCGACAGATCATCAAGATCACTCAGCCGTTCGCGCAAATAGGCGTCAGGCACTTGCCCCATACGTGCGCGTGCGGTGGATTGTTCTTTTTCGACGGCGGCCTCGGCGCTTAGCCCGCTTGAGATACTCTCCAACATCCGCCGCATCCAACCTTTGGAATTGGCAAACATTCGGTAGGCTTCGATCACCTGTTGCTGTTCTTTGTCCCCCCCGGCCATCGACAGCATTTGATCCACACTGATGCGCAACAACTCAACCGCTTCTTCCAGCCTAACAGCCTCGGCCTCCGGATCGTCAGCAATCGGGTTGGACACCACAACACGCGGTTCATGTAGCCAAACATGGCCTTCGGCGACGCCCTCCTGCCCTACGGTCCCGCGTAATAAAACAGGTTGCGAATGGCGTGCGGACATCGCCGCGCCGTCACCCACAAAAACACCAAGCTCGGTCATTTCAGCCAACACCATGGCCACCACTTCAAGAGCATAGACCTCATCAGCCGAAAACTCCCTTGCGGATTTCGACTGCACGACCAATACCCCCAGCGCTTCACCAATGCGCTGCACCGGAACGCCTAGAAAACTTGAGTAAATCTCTTCGCCAGTCTCCGGCATGAACCGGAAACCCGGTGCTTGCGGTGCATCAGGCGTATTGATCACCGCTCGCCTCTTGGCAACACGACCCACCAGCCCTTCGCCCAATTTCATCCGGGTTTGGTGTACCGAGGCCTTGTTGAGTCCTTCGGTGGCGCAAAGTTCAAGGGTATCTTGATCGCGAAACAGATAAATCGAGCATACTTCACACCCCATCGACGTGGCGATCAGATGGGTGATCTTATCCAGCCGTTCCTGGCCTGCATCATCACTGGCCATTGCATCGCGCAATCGGCCTAGCAACTTGCGGCTCTCTGTTTCAAAACGCTCAGCCATGTCGGCGCGCCCCCTCATTGAACGTCAATGTCAGCTTAGACCACAGACGTGCCACAAGCGAAACGGGAAACGCATGAATTCAGGTATTGGGCGATAATTTACGCCGCTTTGTCCAATTCAAAGGCATCATGCAGCGCCTGAACCGCCAATTCCATATATTTGCGGTCGATCAAGACGCTGATCTTGATCTCGGAGGTGGTGATGACCTTAATGTTGATACCTTCGTCTGACAGCACTTTGAACATGGTGGCAGCAACGCCAGTATGACTTCGCATACCGATGCCAACCACGCTGACCTTGGCAACATCCGTGTCCGCAATCAGTTCCTGATAGTTAATCACCCCATCCGCATGCGCCTTTTCCATCGCTTTTTCGGCACGCTTGACTTGGTCGACGGGGCAAGACCACGTCATATCGGTGCGCCCTTCTTCGGCGATGTTCTGGACGATCATATCGACGTTGACGCCACCATCGCTGAGTGCGGTGAAAATACTGGCGGCGATCCCGGGTCGGTCCGCGACCGACACCAGCGTCATCTTGGCTTCATCACGGCTGAACGCGACGCCTGCTACTACATTGCTTTCCATGATTTCCTCCTCATCACAGACGAGCGTGCCGGCATCGTCCGATTGTTCTTCAAAACTGCTGAGCACCCGCAGTTTCACCTTATAGCGCATTGCCAATTCGACCGAGCGGGTTTGCAAGACCTTGGCTCCGAGTGAGGCGAGTTCCAGCATCTCTTCAAAGGCGATTTTATCTAGCTTGCGGGCCTTGGCCTCGACCCGAGGATCCGTTGTATAGACGCCATCCACGTCCGTATAAATGTCACAGCGTTCGGCCCCGAATGCGGCAGCAAATGCCACGGCGGTGGTGTCTGAGCCACCGCGCCCCAGCGTCGTGATGCGTCCCTCTGGACTAACACCCTGAAAACCCGCGACAACGGCAACTTTCATACCTTCTGCAAATTTCTCGGTGATGTTTTCTGGCGGGATTTCCTCGATCCGGGCATTGGCATGCGCGGATGTGGTCAGAACCGGCACTTGCCAGCCCTGCCATGACCGTGCTGGCACGTCCATTTCCTGCAATGTCAGTGCCATCAGACCTGCGGTAACATTTTCACCGCTGGATACGACCGCGTCATATTCGCGGGCGTCATAAAGCGGCGAAGTTTCACCCACCCAGCCGACCAATTCGTTGGTTTTGCCCGACATCGCGGACACAATGACAATCACATCGTAGCCCTTGGACACTTCAACGCCCACGCGCTTGGCGGCGCGGCGAATGCGATCCAATGTGGCCACGGATGTGCCACCAAATTTCATCACCAGAACAGGCATAAGTCCCTCAGATATCAGCTTGGGTGCCGTTTACGCACAAGGGCGGTCGAGGGCAAGACCACCCTGCACTTCAATACGCGTGAGCGCGACCGTCCCAAGTTTCAAAACACCCCGTGGTTTTCACGCTTAAAGCAGCAAAGCGATCGGCCAACCCGCGCACGGCCTCGTCTGTGGTCAGATCAGCAGCGTCCCCGCCCATATCAGTTTGTACCCAACCGGGATGATAAATACCCACAGCAATGCCTTCGGGCTTCAGGTCGGTGGCCAGATTGCGCCCCAGATTAAGCGCCGCCGCTTTTGACGCGCGGTAGATGTAACTTCCACCTGGTGCGCGGGTGTGTGACGCCATCTGAGATGAGATGATTGCGATCTTTGCCGCTTTTGCGCGGCGCAAATGCGGCAACAGCGCCTGAATACTTAGGAAAACGCCTGTGACGTTGGTGGCAAAGCTCTGCGCCCAAAGGTCAGCACCGTACCCGGTTTCCAAATCGTCGCCCTTATCCAGATAAACCCCAGCATTACAAATCAGCAAATCAATCGCCCGATCCCCCAGCGCTTCCGCCATCTCGGAATGGCTGGCCGGGCGTGTTACATCCAACTGCATTTGTGCGGCCACGGACCGACCAGTGCCGATCACCTCTTGGCCCAATGCTGCGTAGTGGGCGGCAAGGCCAGCTCCGATGCCGCGCGAGGCACCTGTGATCAGGATGGTCATATCGTATCCTTTATGTCTCTTAGCTCATTTTTTGGCGGGGTCGGAAAGGCAATGGCAGCAAGGGTACACCGTCGTCGATCAGGCTGCGGGCTTCGTCAGGTTTTGCCTCGCCGTAGATAGCGCGTTCGGGCACGTCACCCAAATGCATCGCACGGGCCTGACGGGCAAAGTCATTTCCGACGTAATCCGAGGTTTCCTCAACCTTTTTGCGCAGTTCCGCCACCGCTTTTTCAACATCGCTTTGCGGTGATTTGAGCATCGGGACGGGGGCGTCCTCGGTCGGCAGCGCGGCCTTCCCTGGCGTGGATTTTGCCACAACCCGCGGTGCCATAATCGCCTTTTTCACATCGCTGGAACCGCAGATCGCACAGGATAAATGACCCGCGTCTGCCAAGGCATCAAATGCAGCAGCGGATTGAAACCAGCTTTCAAAGTTGTGGCCTTGATCACATTTGAGTGCGTAGTGGATCATCAGGTCAGCATCGTCCTTTTCATGTCATACTCTATGAAATGGGCCGCTATGCGGGTCAGGTCAAGCAATGGCTTTCTTTGGTCTGGGATCAAAATCAAGGATCAACCGCGATAATTCACGTTCGTTAACCATTTTGGCGGCGCGTTTACGCGACACCCAGCGGCGGCGACGCTGACCGCTTTCGGGAAATTTCTTGGCCAGTGATTTTACTGCGATCGGATAGAGCATTGCCACGCAAGGCAGATCATCGTCGCTGCCCAAACCTTTGGCATACGAATAGACACCCAGACAGGTTCCGTCCGGTTTTCCCGTCACGCCCGCCTCTTCCCAGGCTTCCTGTCGGGCGGAGTCAGCTGGTGTTTTACCTTCCATTGGCCACCCCTTGGGCACGATCCAGCGTTTGGCACCGCGCGACGTGACCAACAAGATCTGCACTTTTCCGCGTCTTATCCTATAGCATAGCGCCGCGAATTGCGTACGCACCTCACCTTTACGCGCGCCATGTAGCGAAATTGGCAGTTGTTTGATCATGTGTCGTCTGCTCTTGGGTCGTTTTTGTTTCTGAACGTAAGATATGCAATTCGAGTGCCAAACGCCAGATTGCTGTTTTAGCCTGCCATTGCTCTTGTAGCTGCGTAAACCTTAACGGATACTGCCAAAGATGAGATTTCTGGCCACCCTGTTTGTTGTTTTATGTGCGATCACCACCCCCTTGAGGGCGGAACGCGCAGGTATCACGGTTTTTGCCGCCGCCAGCCTGCGCGGCGCGTTGGATGAAATTGCACGTGGGTAT
>JBPOFE010000259.1:0-2095 GCA_051252035.1 Sulfitobacter sp. | reverse complement strand
CCGCGCAGATTTGCGAAAGCTACGCCATGACCATTCAAATGCGCGCCCTTTTTGTTCATCTTTTCACCGCCACTGGTGCCGTTTTCGCCATGTTGGCCATGCTGGCCGCCGTGAACCTTGAATGGGACCTGATGTTCCTCTGGCTGGTTGTCGCGTTTTTTGTCGATGGCATCGACGGCCCTTTGGCGCGCAAATTTGACGTCAAAACCAATGCACCGGAATTTGATGGCGTGTTGCTTGATCTGATCATCGACTACCTGACCTATGTATTCATCCCCGCCTTCGCGTTGTTCAAATCCGGCCTGATGGACGGGTGGAGCGGTTGGGCAATGATCATCATCGTGACCTTTGCATCCGCGATGTATTTCGCGGATACCCGCATGAAAACAAAAGATAATTCGTTCTCCGGGTTTCCGGGGTGCTGGAACATGCTGGTGCTGGTGCTGTTCGCGCTGAAACCGGAATGGTGGATGAGCCTGATCATCGTGACAATCCTTGCGATCACCATGTTTGTGCCGATCAAGTTTGTGCATCCGGTGCGCACCGAACGCTGGCGTTCCATCACATTGCCGATGGCGCTGGCGTGGACGTTTTTTGCCGGGTGGGCCGCTTGGGTCGATTTCCACCCCGAAAGCTGGGCACATTGGGGTCTGGTGATCACGTCGATCTATTTGATCTGCGCGGGCGCGGTACAACAGTTGATCCCGGCAAACGGCGACTGAAACCGGATCGTATAAACCTCTTGACCTCAACCTAGGTTGAGGCCCCATCAAAGGGGACACGAAAGAGGTCCCATGTCCGAACCCATTCTAGCCGCTGCAAAAACACCCGACGATTATGTCTCATGGCGTGAATTCCTGACCAGTGGCTACACCGCGTCGCTAGCGCTGGTCTGCCTTGGCGTTTGGCTGCACGCGGCGGACGGGTTGATCGTCGCCACGATGCTGCCCGCGATCATTGCCGACATTGGCGGCGCGGCGTTCGTCAGCTGGACCGTCTCGATCTATGAAATCGGCTCGATTGTTGCCGGGGCGGCCAGCGCGCTGATCACCATGCGCTATGGCCTGCGCGCCCCGATGAGCGTTGCCGCCCTGCTGTTTGGTGCAGGTTGCGCGGTAAGCGCGCTCAGCCCGAACATGGCATTACTGCTGATCGGGCGCGTATTGCAAGGCGTCGGCGGCGGCGGCCTTGTCGCCATGTGTTTTGTAGCATTAGGCGTGTTATTTCCCCGCCGTTTTGCCGCCCGCGCGCTGGCGGTGGTGTCGGCATTCTGGGGCATGTCAGCGTTTCTGGGGCCGCTGATTGGCGGGCTGTTTGTCGAATACGCCCACTGGCGTCTGGGATTTTGGTTCTTTGCCGCGCTGGCATTTATGCTCTCCGCTTGGATCGCGCTGCGCCGCGAAACCGCTACACTTGAACACAGCGATCTCACCATCCGTTTTCCGGTGTCGCGGCTTGCGCTGCTCTGTCTCGCTGTGGTGCTGATCTCCTACGGCGGTGTCCGGGTTGAGGCATTGCGCACCAGCGCGCTGATTGGTGCGGGCGCCCTCTGCTTAATCTGGTTTTTCCGCCGTGACAGCCTTGCCGGACCTGACCGCCTGCTGCCCCACGCGCCGCTTGATCCGCGCCATGCCACCGGGGCCACCTTGCTGATGCTGCTGATGCTGCCGATGGCGACGGTGGCGATCACCGCTTACGGGCCGCTGCTGATGACGGTGATACACGGCACATCGGCGCTGACCGCCGGATACGTCGTCGCCTGTTCATCCATCGGTTGGACCTTGGCGGCCGTCACGGTCAGTGGCGCCCCCGAACGTTATGACCGCATGTGGATTGCCACCGGGATGATCGTGACCAGTCTCAGCATCGCTGGCTTTGTCTATGCCGTACCTGCTGGCCCGGTTTGGCTGATTGCCCTATGCGCGCTGGCCGAGGGCGCGGGTTTTGGGCTGGCCTATACCTTCATTCTGCGGCGCATTACCGCCCTGGCCCCGAAGGACGAGATGCAGCGCATTACCGGCGCGATCCCCACGATGCAGCGGATCGGCTATGCCTTGGGTGCCGCCTATATCGGGATCATCGCCAATGCCTCGGG
>JBPOFE010000258.1:0-2109 GCA_051252035.1 Sulfitobacter sp. | reverse complement strand
GGAATGATCGTGACAGGCACGCTTGACGCGGCCACAAGACGACCCGTAACGCCGCCAAACAGACGCTCTTTGATGCCCCGTGCGCCCACGCGGCCCACGACAATCTGCGCTGCTTTATGCGATGTCGCGATATCATCAAGGATATCAGCCACGTCACCGTGCTTAATGATCCCTTCAACGTCGTGACCTGCCGCTTTGGTATCTTTCACCGCTGGGTCCAACACCCGTTCGCGGGCCTGAGCCAGCTCTTCTTCACGGCGCTTGTGCCGCATCTCATTTTCTTCAGGTGTCTGAAATGAAAACGGCGACCATTCGATCACATAACAAATCGCGATTGTGCAATCGCCGATTTGTTTGGCCTGAGCCTTGGCAAATTCCAGTGCGCGCGCACCAGCATCTGACCCGTCCAGACCCACAACAATAGTGGTTTTTGACATGTTTTTTCCCTGTTTTTTTGACGCGATATGCGCGCATCAGAACTGATACAAACGCAAACCGGCCTCCCTCCCCGTCATGTCCCGATGTTATCGGACCCATCACAGGTTGTGATCACAGTAACAAGAAGGTGAACAAGAAATCGACTGATTTCTCACCTCAACGAAGGTCATTTCACCTTTTTATGTCAGTGATGCAGTGAATTTAGCAAGCTATTTGCCACTCGTGAGATTCGGCTATTCCGGCAAAGGTGTCACCGCATCCCCCACATTGATGCGCCCAGGCCTGACAACAGACGCGCACCACCCGCCATGTCCACGCATCGCGGAATACCCGCCCTGCCCAAATGCCGCTTCCATTCGGCTACACGGCGCGCAGATGATCGTAATTTCCAAAATGGCCTGCCCAATCTGGACCTGCCGCCCCTTGAGCGCATTCAGGTTCAGACCCCGGATCACCAAATTGCGCCGCAAGAGCCCCGCGTCAATCGCGGGCTGGCCCAGCATCGCACCGATCACCGCCAAATGTTCGGCCTGGATCAACGTCACCGCGCGTTTGCCGGGACGCCCATGATCCCCCGTTATCCCTTCCTCGGTGATATCGGCATACGACGCCGCAACTGGCACCGCCAACCGCGAACCCCGCAGCCAAATCGCATCAACGGTCCCCGGCTGCGCATATCCTTCGATCAACGCCCGAAGCGCAGTCATTGCAGCCCCTCATAACCAGACGGCCATGGCATGAATAAATCCCGAAAAGCCATACGTTGATCTTGTCCCATAGCCGCGATATTGCAGGGCCAAACCCCATTTGACCAGATCGGAACGAACCCATGGCCGCCTATCAATACGTTTACCACATGTCCGGTGTCTCCAAGACCTACCCGGGGGGCAAAAAGACGTTTGAAAACATCCACCTGAACTTCCTGCCCGGCGTGAAAATCGGTGTGGTCGGCGTCAACGGCGCGGGTAAATCGACGCTGCTGAAAATCATGGCGGGGCTGGACAAGGATTTCCAGGGCGAAGCATGGGCCGCAGAGGGTGCCAAAGTCGGCTATCTGCCACAGGAACCCAAGCTGGACGAAAGCCTGAGCGTGCGGGAAAACGTCATGCTCGGCGTTGCGCCGAAAAAAGCCATCCTTGATCGCTACAACGAACTGGCGATGAACTACTCGGACGAAACCGCCGATGAAATGGCCAAGCTGCAAGACCAGATCGATGCCGAGAACCTCTGGGATCTCGACAGCCAGATCGACGTTTCCATGGAAGCGCTGCGCTGCCCCCCTGATGACGCCAAAATCAGCGACCTGTCCGGCGGTGAGGCCCGCCGCGTCGCCTTGTGCAAACTGCTGCTCGAAGCGCCCGACATGCTGCTGCTCGATGAACCGACCAACCACCTTGACGCCGAAACCATCGCTTGGCTGCAACAGCACCTGATGGATTACAAAGGCACGATCCTGATCGTCACCCACGACCGTTATTTCCTTGACGACATCACCAGCTGGATCCTCGAACTGGATCGCGGTCGCGGCGTCCCCTATGAAGGCAATTACTCCGATTGGCTGGAACAAAAGGCCAAACGCCTGAGCCAAGAGGCACGTGAAGACAAATCCAAGCAAAAGACACTGGAACGCGAACTCGAATGGATGCGTCAGGGCGCCAAGGCCCGTCAGGC
>JBPOFE010000257.1:0-2141 GCA_051252035.1 Sulfitobacter sp. | reverse complement strand
ATGCTCGGCCTTTTTTTTGGGCAATTGGCTTTAGGTTTGAGCAAATGCTTGAACTTCACGCACGCGATTTTGATGAAGCTACGCAAGATTGAATGAATGGCGGCTTTGAGCCGATTGTGTTGAAAAACTCTTGCTTGATCGAAGGATCAATCGCTGATTCAATTCCTTTATTGATTGGGGGATGTGGTGATGATGGGACCAAAGCAGGAGGCGCAAGCGGCGCTGTTCTATGAGTTCTCTCTGGAAGACCACGTCCCGCAAGATCACCTGCTACGTTCGATCGATAGGTTCGTTGATCTGAGCAGCATCCGAGCGCATCTGTCAGATTTTTACAGCCACACTGGTCGCCCATCTATCGACCCAGAACTGCTCATTCGAATGCTACTCGTCGGGTATTGCTCTGGCATCCGGTCGGAACGCCGTCTGTGCGAGGAGGTGCATCTGAACCTGGCATATCGATGGTTTTGTCGCCTTGATCTGACCGATCGGATTCCTGATCACTCAAGCTTTTCCAAGAACCGTCACGGTCGCTTCCGGGAGAGTGATCTTCTGCGCCATGTGTTCGAGACGACCGTCACGCGTTGCATGCAAGAGGGGCTCGTGGGCGGTCAGGGATTTGCCGTCGATGCCAGTTTGATCAGTGCGGATGTCCAGAAACAGAACTCCAGCAACCCTGATGATTGGGCGTCTCGTTTGAGCGACGCCGATGATGCACCGCGCGCTGTGAAGGAATATCTCGACACGCTGGATGATGAGGCCTTTGGGGCAGCCACCATCACCAAGCCCAAGTTTACGGCCCATGCCGACCCCGCAAGCCAATGGACTGCGGCCAAGAAGGGCCCTGCATTCTTTGCCTATTCCACCAATTATCTGATCGATACCGATCACAGTATCATTGTTGATGTGGATGCCAGCCGCTCGAACAGAACCGCCGAAGTTGGCGCAATGCGCAAGATGATCAACCGGACCGAAGAGCTTTTTGGCTTGAAGCCGGATTGGATCGCCGCAGATACGGCCTACGGTTCGTCTGACAATCTTGTTTGGCTGGCACTCAAACGCAAGATCCTGCCCTTCATACCCGTCTTTGATAAGGGCGAGCGTACAGACGGCACGTTTTCGCGATCGGACTTCACGTGGGACGATGAGAACGACCGCTACATCTGTCCTGGCGGCAAAGAGATGAAGCATACGCGGCGTACCTATTCCGATCCCGCCCGGAACGCGCCCGAATGGAAAGCGCGCAAATACCGGGCCCTCAAAGCCGATTGCATCGATTGCCCACTAAAAGCCAAATGCTGTCCCAAATCAGAGACCCGCGCGATCCACCGTGAGAAATATGAGATCGTCCGGGAATTTGCTCGCCAGTGCATCGCATCCGACTTCAATCAAACTGCTCAGAACCGACGAAAGAAAGTCGAGATGCTCTTCGCACATCTCAAACGCATCCTCGGTCTGGGCAGGCTCCGATTACGTGGCCCATGCGGCGTCCAAGATGAGTTTACACTTGCTGCAACAGCCCAAAACCTCCGGAAATTAGCGAAACTCAAGCCGATGGGGCCAGTAGTCGGATGACAAGGTGGTCGACCTACCGACATCCAAAATAAGTCAATGCGATAGCCCGCTTCGACACGCCAAAACCAACGAGTTTTTCAACACAATCAGCCCATTTTGGTCATTACGTTTTCATGCTGCATGCGTAGGCAGTTCAGAAACCGCAGAGCACGCCCACTACATTGCGCTGCACAGCAGTGGAAATCCGGTCATTGATGTATGGTGCAGCAATTTTCGAAGGATGAATTTACAAACCGCGAAACCAAGTGAGCTTCAGCAGCAGTTTCTTTTTTTGGCTGCTTACTGCCTACACAAACGCGGGCGTTCCTATGAAAACGAAAGGGTATCCTAAATAGATGTTACTGAGATTTCATACGCGCAAATGAACGGTGCGCCGGGTTCAACCGTTATCGTGGTTGGTAGTCCGCTTCCCGCTAAGGGCGTGTCACTCGAAAGACTGTATCCCATGCCCAGGTCAAAGGCTGATGCAACTGGTTCTATCCCCAGTGCCGCGACGCGGCCGTTCCAAGGGTAGTAATCCCGGCCAGCGTTAGACACCCAAAGCAAGCAGCCGGGGATTTGCTTCCCAT
>JBPOFE010000256.1:0-2157 GCA_051252035.1 Sulfitobacter sp. | reverse complement strand
TGGCCAGCCTCATCGTCTTCGGCGATGGAAAGGCAGGAATCCTCCAACTCCTCTGCATCAATGGGTTTGCCGTGCTCGGACAAAGCGGCGTGGTAGAGGCGGGTAGCGAAGAGGGATTTGATGTTAGTCATGGGCGTTTCTTAATGATTGGGATATGGCGTGGGTTTCAGCCACCCTACAGGCGGCGTAGGGTGGGTGAAACCCACAGATGACAAATGCGCGCCTGTAGGGGGTTGCGCCCTATCCATAACCCTCCTATACGGCGCACTTCACCCCACTCCACCGGGAATCAGGGTCACGCTTTTGCGGCCCTCCGGTGATGTTGAAAAGGAAGATGGCCATGAAAGCCAGCGAACTGCATGACAAGACGCCGGATCAACTCCGCGATGAACTTGTGAACCTGAAAAAAGAATCCTTCAACCTGCGTTTCCAGCAGGCCACTGGCCAGCTCGAAAACCCTGCGCGTTTGCGTTCGGTCAAGCGAGATGTGGCCCGCGTCCACACTGTGTTGAATCAAAAAGCTGCTGCCGCAGCATCCGAAGAATAGGAGCCTGAGAAATGCCAAAGCGTATATTGACCGGCACCGTAACATCGGACGCCAACGCCCAGACAGTCACCGTATCCGTAGAGCGCCGCTTTACCCATCCGGTTCTGAAGAAGACCATTCGTAAGTCCAAGAAATATCGGGCCCACGATGAGAACAACGCATTCAAAGTGGGCGACAGCGTTCGCATCATCGAATGTGCACCAAAGTCGAAAACCAAACGTTGGGAAGTGTTGCAGACCGCTGAGGCCTGAACCACGCCCACTTAATCGAAACCCTGGGGATCACGCACGCATCGCGCCCCAAAGGTCGGGAGAAACCAAATGATCCAGATGCAGACCAACCTGGATGTTGCTGACAACTCAGGCGCGCGCCGAGTTCAGTGCATCAAGGTACTGGGTGGTTCCAAGCGTAAATACGCATCCGTCGGCGACATTATTGTCGTGTCGGTCAAGGAAGCCATCCCTCGCGGTCGTGTGAAAAAAGGCGACGTCCGTAAGGCCGTTGTTGTTCGCACAGCCAAAGAAGTACGTCGCGACGATGGCACAGCCATTCGTTTTGACCGTAACGCCGCAGTTATCCTCAACAACAACAACGAACCAATTGGTACACGTATCTTTGGACCTGTTGTGCGTGAGTTGCGTGCGAAAAACTTCATGAAGATTATCTCGCTTGCGCCGGAGGTGCTGTAATGGCTGCTAAACTTCGCAAAGGTGACAAGGTCATCGTGTTGGCTGGTAAAGACAAAGGCAAGACAGGCTCGATTTCGTCTGTTGATCCAAAGTCAAACAAGGCCATCGTGGACGGTGTGAACATTTCCATCCGCGCCACACGTCAATCACAGGAAAGCCAAGGCGGTCGTATCCCCAAGGCGATGCCGATTGACCTGAGCAACCTCGCAATCGTTGACGCCAATGGCAAAGCGACACGCGTTGGTTTCAAAATGGACGGCGACACCAAAGTCCGTTTCGCCAAGACAACAGGGGATGTGATCTGATGCTTGATACTGCAACATATACGCCTCGTCTTAAGGCGGTTTACAACGACACCATCCGTGCCGCGTTGAAAGAAGAATTTGGCTACAAGAACGGGATGCAAATTCCGCGCTTGGACAAAATTGTTCTGAACATCGGTTGTGGTGCTGCCGCGGTGCGTGACAGCAAGAAAGCCAAATCTGCGCAAGAAGACCTGACGTTGATCGCCGGCCAAAAGGCCATGACGACCATCGCCAAGAAATCTATCGCTGGTTTCCGTGTACGTGAAGAGATGCCAATGGGCGCGAAAGTGACCCTGCGCGGCGATCGCATGTATGAATTCCTGGATCGTCTGATCACAGTTGCAATGCCTCGTATCCGCGACTTCCGCGGCATTTCGGGCAAGTCTTTTGATGGGCGTGGCAACTATGCCATGGGCCTCAAAGAGCATCTCGTGTTCCCTGAGATCGATTTTGATAAAATCGACGAAAACTGGGGAATGGACATCGTGATCGCCACAACGGCGAAAACCGACGACGAAGGCAAGGCGCTGTTGAAAGCATTCAACATGCCCTTCAACTCGTAAGCGGAAGGAATAGACATGGCTAAGAAATCTATGATCGCACGCGAGAAAAAGCG
>JBPOFE010000255.1:0-2166 GCA_051252035.1 Sulfitobacter sp. | reverse complement strand
GGCCAATAATAAGTTCCATATTTCCATTCCCTATGAGGCCATTGTTAATTGCGTCACATGCGGCCCCTGCCTGTAACGGTCAAAAGTTAACCGGGTCAGATGCGCTCACAAAGGGGAAAAACCGCGCAGGAAACGCAGTTACTGTGCTGCAAACGGGTCAGTTTCCATCAAAGAGGGGCGTTCACGCAACTGTCCCCACCACTTTGACAGCGCCGGATATGTGTCAAGCGTGGCGCGACCTGCAGGCACTTTGGTGAAATAGGCGATCATTGGTGACAAATGGATATCCGCAAGGCTGATATCGCGCCCATCCAATTGCAGACCTTCCTTAGCAATCGCATCAAGTGTCTGCAAAACCGGGCGTGCCTTTTCCAAGCCGAAATTGACCTTCGCCGGATCGAATTCTTCGCCAAAATGTGGTCGATAGAACCCATGTGAAAATACATCTCGCACCAGCGGTTGATAGCCATAGGCGTCAACGATCCCGATGACCTGCGCCATCCGGGCCGATGCTTGGGGCGCTTTAGGTCGAAATGCCTGATTGCCGGACACATCACATAGATATCCAACAATCGCTGCGGTTTCCGTCAGCGTAAACGCCCCGTGTCGGAACACAGGCACCCGGCCAAAGGATGTGTGCTTGGATAATTCAGGATCGGCGACCAAAGTGAACGGGTCGACCTCAACGTATGCCGCCTCAAGCCCCAGCTCAATCAACGCCATCCGCACAATGCGGGTATACACGCTGTACCGAAATCCGATCAGGGTCAGGGGTTCATCCATGCTCTTTAAGCAAGCGCGCCTTTTGCCGCGACCAGTCACGCTTGGCGCTGGTTTCCCGCTTGTCGTGGTTCTTTTTACCCTTGGCGATACCGATCTTGATCTTGGCCATACCGCGATGGTTGAAATACATCACCAACGGCACCAAAGTCATGCCTTTGCGCTGAGTTTCGTTCCACAGACGCGACAATTCCTTGCGCGATACCAGTAGTTTACGGCGACGGCGCTCCTCATGGCTGAACGTCTTGGCTTGCGCATAGGGGGCGACATAGCTGTTCACCAACCACAATTCGCCATCCTCAACCGCAGCATAGCTTTCGGCGATATTCGCCCCGCCCATGCGCAGTGATTTGACCTCGGAACCTTCCAGAATGATCCCGCATTCCAGATCATCCTCAATAGCATAATCAAACCGCGCCCGGCGGTTTTCGGCAATCACCTTGTAGTTGGGATCGGCCTTGGATGATGATTTCACTTGGCTCATGATGTTGATTTAGGCCTAGAGGACGCGTGGCGCAAGGCGGCACGACGATTGTGTGTTGGTTTGCAAGGGACGTAGGGCAAACCTTAGTGCCACAATTTCGCCACGAATTTGTACTAAATCTGACCGAATCCAATCTGCCACATGCGCATCTGCCCGCGCATCACGCGCTGCTGCGTGAAAAGGAGAAAATGAATGCTGCTGCTTGTCCGCCTGTGCGCTGCATTGGTGCTTTGTTCAATGTTGTCCACACCCGCCGCTGCCGAACGCCCGATGCGCGTGTTGGTGATGGGGGATTCGTTCATGACCTCGAACGGCAGTTCGCAAAAATCATTCTCCCATGTTTTGTCGGCCCTGCTGCACACCCGTGTAAAAAGCAAAGCTGTCGCTGGTGCGCGACACCTCTATGCCCTACCTATATCTGGCGCATTGGGGATGAATATTTCAAAGCAATACAGGTCCGACAACTGGGACTATGTCGTGATGAACGGTGGCGGCAACGACCTTTGGATGGGGTGTGGGTGTGGCAAGTGTACCCGCAAGATGGAAAAACTGATTTCCAGTGACGGACGCAAGGGGGCAATCCCCAGATCAGTCGCCCGCGCCCGCAAAGACGGTGCAAAGGTCATCTATGTCGGATACCTGCGCAGTCCGGGTCGAGGATCACCGATTGAGGCCTGCAAACCACTGGGTGAAAAACTTGAAGCGCGGATCAAAAAGCTCGCCGCGTTGGACAGTGGAATCACCTTTGTTTCGCTGGCTGACATGGTGCCGCATGGCGACGCCAGCTTTCACGCGCTTGACATGATCCACCCATCGCCGAAAGGCAGTGCCGAGGCGGCGCGGCGTGTTCTATCCGCCATTCAAGCAAACCCATCATAGCGTGAAATAGACAACGTTAATCA
>JBPOFE010000254.1:0-2211 GCA_051252035.1 Sulfitobacter sp. | reverse complement strand
GTCGAACGGCGCGAGCTGACACAGTGGTTCTTTAAGATTTCCGATTATTCCGATGAACTGCTGAACGCGCTTGATAGCCTCGATAACTGGCCTGCCAAGGTTAAACTGATGCAGGCCAACTGGATCGGCAAATCCCGTGGGCTCCAGTTTGCCTTTTCAACGGTGGCTGATCCGGTAGATGAAAACACCGTACCTGCGCCGGAAGGTCATGACAGGATTGAGGTTTATACAACCCGACCCGACACGCTGCTCGGTGCGTCATTTGTTGGTATTTCACCTGATCACCCACTGGCAAAGACGCTGGAACGCGATGATGAGGCCGTGGCCGCATTTTGCGCCGAGTGCCGCAAAGGCGGCACCACAGAAGAAGCCATCGAAACCGCCGAGAAGCTGGGCTATGATACGGGCCTGAGAGTGCGCCATCCGTTTGACACCGCACATGAATTGCCTGTCTACATCGCCAACTTTATTCTGATGGATTACGGCACAGGCGCAATCTTTGGTTGTCCGGCGCATGACGAGCGCGATTTTGAGTTCGCGACCAAATACGGCTTACCGATTATCGCGACATACCTGCCGTCAGAGGAAAGCTCGGATGATCTGACCGAAGCCTATGTACCCGCCAAAACTGAAACCGTGTTCTACAATCGCGGTTTTGCGGGTGAAGCGCACCAGACGGGCAATGAAGCCATCGACGCGGCCATCGCATTTTGCGAATCAAATGGCGTGGGCCAAGGTGTCACCAAATTCCGGCTGCGTGATTGGGGTCTGTCGCGGCAACGCTATTGGGGCTGCCCGATCCCCGTAGTGCATTGCGATGCGTGCGGCGTGGTGCCGGAAAAGAAGGAAAACCTGCCTATTGAGCTGCCGTATGATGTCAGCTTTGACATTCCCGGCAATCCGCTCGACCGCCACCCGACATGGCGTGATTGCGCCTGCCCGTCCTGTGGTGCGCCTGCAAAGCGCGAAACCGACACAATGGACACCTTTGTTGATTCGTCATGGTACTTTGCCCGTTTCACCGCGCCACGCGCCGAGACCCCCACCAAACTGGAGGATGCCGCGTATTGGATGAACGTCGATCAGTATATCGGCGGTGTTGAACACGCGATCCTGCACCTGCTCTATTCACGCTTCTTCGCCCGCGCGATGCAGATCACCGGGCATTTGCCAGAAAAAGCGATTGAGCCCTTTGACGCGTTGTTTACCCAAGGCATGGTGACGCATGCGATTTATCAAACACCGCAGCAGGATGGCCGACCTACTTATCACTATCCCGAAGCCGTCGATTTGCGCGATGGAAAAGCGTTCCTGAAACAAGATGGTGCCGAGGTTCAGATCGTCCCCTCCGCCAAAATGTCTAAATCAAAGAACAATGTCGTCGACCCGCTGAACATTATTTCAGCTTACGGCGCAGACACTGCCCGTTGGTTCGTTCTGTCCGATTCGCCCCCTGAACGGGATGTAGAATGGACCGCGTCTGGTGCAGATGCCGCATTCAAGCACCTGACACGGGTATGGAATCTTTGTGATCGCATTGGCGAGATGGACAAAGATGCGTCAGGCACTGGCGACGCCGAATTGCTGCGCGCTATGCACAAGGCTATCAACGATGTGACTTTGGGCATCGAATCATTTGGTTTTAACGCCGCCATTGCCAAACTCTACGCCTTCACCGCGATTTTGCAGAAATCCAAGGCCAGCCATACAGCGCAGCGCACCGCCATTATGACGCTGGCGCAGTTGATGTCACCAATGACACCGCATCTGGCCGAAGATATTTGGGCGCATCAGGGTGGTGACGGATTGATTGCCACTGCCCCGTGGCCCGTCGCGGATGAGGCAATGCTGGTGGATGATACAGTGACAATGCCGATCCAGATCAACGGTAAACGCCGTGCGGAAATTCAAGTTCCCGCCGACATGTCCAAGGAAGAGGTTGAAAAAATCGCGCTGAGCCACGAAGCTGTCATTCGGACCTTGGATGGTGCCACACCAAAAAAGGTGATCGTTGTGCCGGGACGGATTGTGAATGTTGTCGCTTAACCGAAGATTGATGTTTCTGGCCCCGCTGGCGCTCGTCGCTTGTGGGTTCCAACCTGTCTATGGCCCCGGCGGTACTGGCACGGCCCTGCAAAATCGTGTGTTGGTGGATGAGCCGAATGACCGTTACGGCTATTTCCTGACCCGCGAGATTGAGGAACGGCTTGG
>JBPOFE010000253.1:0-2238 GCA_051252035.1 Sulfitobacter sp. | reverse complement strand
GAGCACGGCAAACCCATTGATGCAGAGGAGTTGGAGGATTCCTGCCTTTCCATCGCCGAAGACGATGAGGCTGGCCAAAACTGGTGCGCCGACAACGACTTCCCCGGCTACACCTCTTATGCGTCGCTCACCGACCTACCGTGGCGCTTCCCGATCTTCAAAGACTTGAAAAAAGCGCTGGATAAACATGTAAAGGCGTTTGCCAAGGATCTCGCCTTTGATCTGGATGGTCGAAAGTTGAAACTTGAGGATCTGTGGATCAACATCCTGCCCCAAGGCGGCATTCACACCGCGCACATCCACCCGCATTCGGTGATTTCCGGCACCACCTATGTGGCCATGCCCGACGGGGCCAGTGCGATCAAATTCGAAGACCCAAGGCTGGCGATGATGATGGCGGCCCCTGCCCGCCTCAAAGACGCACCCGAGGAATTGCGCACATTTATCTACCAGGCCCCGAAAGTGGGCGATGTCTTGCTCTGGGAAAGCTGGCTGCGCCATGAGGTGCCGATGAATATGGTCGAGGAAGACCGGATTTCGGTGAGTTTCAATTATAAATGGGAATGAACGGTCACTTCTTCGTCTTCGTCGCCGCTTCCAACGCCTTCTTGGCCGCCTTTTCCTCTTTTGTCAGCTTATTGCCCCACTGATTGTTACTAAGCCCCAGATCATCCGGCATCGGCTTGGTCTTGCCCTTTTTGACAGAGCCGCCCTTGTCGAGAAAGGCTTGGATCAGGTCTTCGTCGGTGGTGGGCTTGGGGACTTGTTTCATGGGGTGGCCTTTGGGTTGGACGCCTAGTGGCGAAACATACATGTTTCTATGTACGCTAGTGCGAACTGACGGGGATTGCGAATTGAAATTTGAATACACTGATCCTCAGGATGAGCTAGAAAAAATGTTTGGCGGTTTCTGCTGCATTAATGCATACGGAGAAATCGATGCTGGTGATTGCGACCGATTTCTGCACTTTCTTGAAAAAGTGAACCCTCCACCAAGATGTCCAGTGTACATTAACTCAAACGGTGGTTCTGTAGCAGATGCTATTCGCATGGGGATACTGATACGTGGAGCTTGGTTTTCAACCAGTGTTGGGAGCTATATTCTGTCTGAAAAAGAGCACGGTGAAGTAATTACACCTCGTACTATGTTGCCAGGAAACTGTATGAGTGCGGCAACTCTGATGTATCTAGGTGGACGGCTTAGATACCTAAGTAAAGAAGCTAAATTTGGCGTTCATCAGTTTTCTTATTCAAAACCATCAGCAGGCGACGCTTCAAAATCTCAATTGCTCTCGGCCGAAATCGCCCGATATTTGTCTGCGATGGAAATCGATACAAGGTTTTTAGAGCTATCAGCTGCAACGCCGTCGTCAGACATCAATTTACTTGATCACCAAGAACTTCGAGACTTAGGCGTAGTGACTGACGGAGAAACTAAACCAATCTGGACAACCGAAAGCAGAAACAACATGCTCTATGTCCGCGGTGAACGCGATGGTATTTACGGGCATCATAAAGTCATGCTCAGTTTTTCGAAATCTGCAGGTTTTCTATTCTGGGCAGTCATCGAAGCCCAAGGGAGGGAAGATGAACTTACTAGCTTTGGGTTGGTTGAGATCGTCATCAATGGCGAAGACTATCGGTTAGATATTTCTGAGCGATGTGCGCGAGAGGTAGTTGGAATTTACGTCAATATTATTTCGCAGATCACACCCGACGAAGCGAAACTCATAGCCTATTCAGAGAGCTTTGGGGTCCATGTAAGATTTTCAAGAGACGCGGAACTGCACCTCGGAATTGCTGCAGTTTCAACTGAAGGCGGTACTGACCAGCTGACAACTCTCTTCAAAACTGTAAGCTAAAATGGAAACCCCCGCCGCTTGCGCAACAGGGGTTTCACTTAAATTCTACCGTGGCGGAACGCGCATTCTCAAGGGAATGCGCTACCTCCGCCGCGTCGCCCCCAAGAGGGCGACGGGTTTACCAATCTTCGCGTACAACAACACGCGTCTTGATCGGCAGCTTCATCGCCGCCAGACGCAGGGCTTCACGTGCAATGTCATCATTCACACCGTCGATCTCAAACATCACCCGGCCCGGTTTCACCCGGCAGGCCCAGAAATCGACAGAACCTTTACCTTTACCCATACGGACTTCGGTAGGTTTTGACGTGACTGGCAGATCCGGGAAAATCCGGATCCAGACGCGGCCTTGACGCTTCATGTGGCGCGTCATGGC
>JBPOFE010000252.1:0-2330 GCA_051252035.1 Sulfitobacter sp. | reverse complement strand
ATCCATGGCATTTCGACAATTGCCTTAGGCCACACGGCTGATGATCAGGCTGAGACCTTTCTGATGCGCCTTGCGCGACGTTCGGGCGTGAATGGACTGTCCGGAATGTCAGCGCGGGTGCTCAGGGATGGCGTGACATGGGCGCGTCCGCTTCTCAAAGGTGGCCGCGCTGAATTACGTAGCTATTTGCAATCACATGGTATCTTTTGGGCCGAAGACCCCAGCAATGACGACAGCACATTTGATCGAATTAAAGCGCGTCGCATCTTGGACGCACTTGCGCCACTTGGCATTGACGCGCAGGGGTTGGCAGCGGTTGCCGCCCATATGGCACAGGCTCGCACGGCGTTGGATTGGCAAACATTCCTTGCTGCGCGCGAGATTGCAGATGTCGAAGCCGGGGCAATTGTCATTTGTGACCGCAAGCTGCGTATTCTGCCGGATGAAATTCAGCGACGATTGTTTGTTCATGCGATCAATTGGATCAGCAAAGAAATTTATCCTGCGCGCCATGCTGCCGTGACCTCATTGATGTTGGGATTGCGCACGGGGCAGGCCGCGACGGTGGATGGATGTCATGCGCGCCGGATCGGCAGCAGCATCTGGATTTTTCGCGAACATAATGCGGTAAAGCATGCCGAGGCAGCGCCGAATGAAGTGTGGGATGGACGTTGGCAACTCACCCCCGCTGAACCCTTCGAAAACAATACGAAGCTGACGGTGCGTGCCTTGGGCAAGGCCGGATTGGAACAATGCAAGGATTGGCGCGCATCTGGCCTGCCGCATGTGGTGCTTTTGTCCACACCCGCGGTCTGGAATGATGATGTTGTGGTCGCAGCCCCCCTTGCCGGATGGGGCGAGAAATGGCATGCGGATGTCATCGGTGGCAAAGAGACATTCTTTGCTGCACTTTTAACGCATTGAACATGCGCACATCATCTCTATCTTAAGGGGGTGGATGCGTCATTTCGGTGTGTCCACTGGGCCGCAGCACCCCGCGCGCGCCTTGTTGATAACAGGAGAGTTTCCTTGGGCAATGTTCGTAATCTGGCCTTTTGGGTTGTGTTGATGCTGCTGGTTTTGGCGTTGTTCAATTTGTTCAACGGCTCAACCAACGACCTGCAAAACAATCAGCCTAGCTATTCTGAGTTCGTGACCTCCGTCAAAAACGGTGAGGTGCGCAACGTAATTCTGGACGGCGAACAAGTAGATGTCACCAAGTCAGATGGGTCCAAATATGTCGTGATCAAGCCGGAAGATGCTGAAATCACAACGCTTTTGATCGAAAACAACGTGCCGGTTAAAGCAAAACCTCAAGAGCAATCGGGTTTTTCAACTTTCCTGATGTCTCTCTTGCCCATTCTGCTTTTGATTGGTGTGTGGATTTATTTCATGAACCGTATGCAGGGCGGCGGCAAAGGCGGGGCAATGGGCTTTGGCAAATCCAAGGCCAAGATGCTGACCGAAAAGCACGGCCGCGTGACATTTGATGATGTTGCAGGCATTGATGAGGCCAAGGAAGAGCTGGAAGAAATCGTCGAATTCCTGCGCAATCCACAGAAATTCAGCCGCTTGGGCGGTAAAATTCCCAAAGGCGCGCTGCTCGAAGGTCCTCCGGGCACTGGTAAAACCTTGCTGGCGCGCGCCATCGCGGGCGAGGCGGGTGTGCCGTTCTTTACCATTTCGGGTTCTGATTTTGTTGAAATGTTTGTGGGTGTCGGTGCATCCCGTGTCCGCGACATGTTCGAACAGGCCAAGAAAAACGCACCTTGCATCGTGTTCATCGACGAAATCGACGCCGTGGGTCGCCACCGTGGTGCCGGATATGGCGGCGGTAATGATGAGCGTGAACAGACATTGAACCAATTGCTGGTTGAAATGGACGGATTTGAGGCCAACGAGGGCGTGATCATCATCGCGGCGACGAACCGCAAGGATGTGTTGGACCCTGCCTTGCTGCGCCCCGGTCGTTTTGACCGTCAGGTCAGCGTTGGGAACCCCGACATCAAGGGCCGCGAGAAAATCCTGCACGTACATGCGCGCAAGACACCACTTGGCCCTGATGTTGATCTGCGCATCATCGCGCGCGGTACGCCGGGTTTCTCGGGTGCGGATCTGGCCAATCTAGTGAACGAAGCGGCGCTGACTGCGGCGCGTTTGGGTCGTCGGTTTGTCGCGATGTTGGATTTTGAATCTGCAAAGGACAAGATCATGATGGGGGCGGAACGGCGCTCCATGGTTTTGACGCAAGAGCAAAAGGAAAAAACTGCCTATCATGAGGCTGGCCACGCCATTGTCGGCATCACCCTGCCGAAATGTGACCCGGTCTA
>JBPOFE010000251.1:0-2360 GCA_051252035.1 Sulfitobacter sp. | reverse complement strand
GCACGGCGGGATGAAGGTGTGGCTGTGGCAGACGGGGCGGTTGCGGTGAGAGCTTGCGCCCGATGGCTGAATTGCGGTCGAAGCGGGCTTTCGCTACATGTGCGCCAATGACCAGTTTGGCGAACTGTCCAACAAACGGATTCTGTGGGTGATGCCTAAGCATGCGAAGAATTTCGATCAGGTTGAGCCATTGTCGCTGCCGCCGGATAGATGGCGCGCCGACTCAGGATGCAAAACGCCAGCGGTTTGCGTTCCCTGCACCGTGATGGGCTGCGCAACACCAGTGTCTTCGGGTGCCGTGCTGCGCAGCACACGTACCACAGCTACCGTAGCCGTCAGGACACTCACTGTGGCAAGGACGCCAGGCATACCGACGGCACCCAACGCGCCGAGGCTGACAGGCCCGACAAATGCTCCCACGAGAATTCCGATATTTAGGCTCAACACCAAAGATCCGCTCGCGGGAACGATTTGGGCAGGCAGCAGATGGTCATTGGTGTAGGCCACGCAAAGCGAATAGACTGGTAGGACGCTGGCCCCCAAAAGGGCAGCAGCGAACAGCGCCGCATCTGCGAATACGCCCATAGCGAGAGCCACGGATGTCAAAGTGGAGAATACGGATAGCGTGAACACAACGTACCGACGATCCATGCGATCCGATATCAGCCCGACGGGAAACTGCGCCCCAGCACCTGCGAGCGTTGCCACGACCAGCAGCAGCGTCGCATCACCCGCGCTCAGCCCAATTGCCAGACCGTAAAGTGGCAAACCAATGTAAACTGTCGCCTGCGCGGCACCATTCAGCATGGCACCCAGCACACCCATGGATGTAATCCCGGCCAGTGTCCGTAGTGACATGCGCACGGGCGGGACGTAGTCAGGTGCCGGATTTTGCGAAATCAGAACGGGCAGGAAGGACAACGAAATCAGGATCGACGCTACCCCGAACATCAGCGCGTCAGACGCATCTCCGATCCCCGCCATTGCTTGGCCTGCCGACGCCCCCGCCATCTGAACGACGAAATAAACTGACAATACCATAGCCCGTGATCGGTTCAGAGTTCGTGCGTTCAGCCAGCTCTCACAGATCACGTATAGGCCCGGAAAGCAGAACCCGGAAAGCACACGCATTGCAGTCCAAGTCCAGACATCTATGGACATCAGATGGACTACGGCAGTGATTGAACACAACGAGCCGAGAGCTGCGAAGGCCCGCACATGCCCGACCCGCGCAATGAGACGTGGTGCATAGACGCAACCCAACATTGCGCCCACCGGATATCCCGCTTGCATCAGTCCGATGGAAGACGAAGACATGCCCGCAGCGGTACCGCGCACACTCAACAGTGTGACCAGTAGGCCGTTTGCAGCCATAAGCATCAGCATGGCAGCAAAAAGCGCCCAATTTCCTTTGAAAGAAGTCATCATGAGCACAGGGTTACCGATGAAAGCACCCCAAAAAATGTCTGTCTGCGACCGAATCTATAGCTGAAAGCCACGATCGTTTCTGGAGTGTCTCTGCCGAACTTTGCACACTGCCAAAAACCCCGTTCAAAATCTCTATGGTTGAAGGTTTTTGACCGCCTCATGACAGCGGACATTCGTACAACTCGCAACATCGGTCACTTTGGGCTCACACCGGACATTGAACCCCTCAATTTCAAGCCACGCTTAAATCACAAATACTCCGCCTGCGGCATCCCCAGCACATGGAACCCGCCATCAACGCGAATGATCTCACCCGTGGTGCAGGCCCCGGCATCAGACGCCAGATACACCGCCGTGCCACCCACCGCCTCAAGCGTCGCATTGGACCGCATCGGCGCGTTCATGTCGGTATGCTTATACGTTTTGCGCGCCCCGCCAATCGCGGCCCCGGCAAGCGTTTTCATTGGACCGGGCGAAATCGCGTTGACGCGGATGCCCTCAGGTCCCAGATCATTGGCCAAATACCGTGTGGCAGATTCCAACGCCGCCTTGGCCACGCCCATGACGTTATAATTCGGCACAACCCGGTTGCTGCCCTGATAGGTCAGCGTCATCAATGTGCCGCCATTTTCCGTCATCATCGGATGTGCGCGGCGGGCGACTTCAATAAAGCTGTAGGCCGAAATATCCATCGTATGTTTGAAGTTCGCGCGGGAGGTGTTCAGGAACCGCCCGGTCAGCTCGGACTTTTCGGAAAATGCAATCGCGTGGACCACAAAATCAATCGTCGGCCAGCGCGCGCCCAACTCGCTAAACGCGGTATCCAAAGACGCATCGTCAGTCACATCCACATCTACCATGAAATCGGACCCAACCGATTCCGCGAGCGGCTTTAACCGCGACCCGAACGCCTCGCCCTGATAGGTAAATGC
>JBPOFE010000250.1:0-2477 GCA_051252035.1 Sulfitobacter sp. | reverse complement strand
GGGCCATGGGGCGGCGCCAAAGCACCATCTGCCAAGGTGATCTGGGCCGTGCGCCTCACCACTGCCCTGTCCTTTGTCACACTCATTGCCCTGCTCTTGTCCAGTGCGTTCGCATTTTATACCGCCCTGCTGGGGCTTATCCCGGCGCTGCTGCGCTTTGCCGACGAAATTCCCCATGCCACAACAGGCGAAACCATCGGGGCCGCCATCGGGTCACTGATTGGCTCAACACTACAAATCCTTTTGATCATCACGGTCGTGTCCAGTATTGATCCCGCATCGCAGTTCCCGCTGAAGCTGCCCCATCATCTGGACCAAAAGGCCATCCCATGACCCCGGAACTCACGGCACTCACCCTCGCGGCCCTGCTGCAAGTGGTGCAATTTTTTCTCTATGCGATCCCTGCAAACCGCGAAATTGGTCCCGGCTATACCATGTCCGCGCGCGACCGCGACCCGTCACGCCCCCTGTCAGAGCGCACCGCGCGTCTGGGCCGTGCCTTTGACAATCATTTCGAAGGGTTGCTGCTGTTTACCATCGCCGTCGGAGTGATCCAGATGTCAGAGCAAAACAGCGGCTTTACCGCACTCTGCGCATGGACCTATCTGATCGCCCGCATCGCCTATGTCCCCGCCTATGCGCTGGGCCTGCGCCCGCATCGTTCGCTGATTTGGTCCGTCAGCTTTCTCGCGACCCTGCTGATGCTGATCGCGGCGCTCATTTGATCCTTCATCTGACCAATTAACCTCTGGGGGAGGACGCTTGCGCCGGGGGGCTGGCCCCCCTACCCTGTGTGCAACATATGAAAACCGCTAAAAAAGGAAACACCCATGTCCAGCTATGACGTCATCATTATCGGTTCTGGCCCCGGCGGCTATGTCTGTGCGATCCGCTGTGCGCAGCTTGGCCTGAAAGTCGCTTGTGTCGAAGGCCGCGATACGCTGGGCGGCACCTGCCTGAATGTGGGCTGTATCCCCTCCAAGGCACTATTGCATGCGTCGCACATGCTACATGAGGCGGAACATAACTTTGCTGAGATGGGGTTGAAGGGCAAAAGCCCATCTGTCGATTGGAAACAGATGCTGAAATACAAGCAGTCCACCATCGACACCAACACCAAGGGCATCGAGTTTCTGTTCAAAAAGAACAAGATCGACTGGATCAAAGGCTGGGCGACGGTGCCAGAAGCGGGCAAGGTCAAGGTCGGCGACGACGTGCATGAGGCCAAGAATATCATCATCGCAACGGGGTCTGAATCGGCCTCCCTGCCCGGTGTTGAGGTTGACGAAAAGGTTGTCGTGACCTCAACTGGCGCGCTGGAATTGGGCAAAGTGCCGAAAAAACTCGTGGTGATCGGTGCCGGTGTCATTGGTCTGGAACTCGGCAGTGTCTATGCGCGGTTGGGATCCGAAGTCACCGTTGTCGAATACCTTGATGCCATCACGCCCGGAATGGACCCTGAGGTGCAGAAAACCTTCCAGCGCATGCTCAAGCGGCAGGGTTTCAAATTCATCATGGGCGCCGCTGTTCAAAAGACCGAAGCCACAAAAACCAAGGCGAAAGTCACCTATAAGCTGCGTAAAGATGACAGCGAACATGTGATTGATGCCGATGTTGTGCTGGTTTCAACTGGGCGCAAACCGTTTGTGGATGGTCTGGGTCTGGACGGCTTGGGCGTGGAAATGACCAAGCGCGGCCAGATCGCGGTGAATGATCATTGGGAAACTTCGGTCAAAGGCATCTATGCAATTGGCGATGTGATCGAGGGGCCGATGCTGGCCCACAAGGCCGAAGACGAAGGCATGGCGGCGGCTGAAACAGTGGCTGGCAAGCACGGCCATGTGAACTATGGCGTGATCCCCGGCGTGATCTATACCCACCCTGAGGTCGCCAATGTCGGCGAGACCGAGGCCACCCTGAAAGAAGCCGGGCGCGCCTATAAGGTCGGCAAGTTCAGCTTTATGGGCAATGCCCGCGCCAAGGCGGTGTTTGCAGGTGACGGCTTTGTCAAAATTCTGGCCGACAAGGAAACCGACCGCATCTTGGGCGCGCATATCATCGGGCCGGGTGCGGGTGATCTGATCCACGAGGTTTGTGTGGCGATGGAATTTGGCGCATCTGCTCAGGATCTCGCCATGACCTGCCATGCCCACCCGACCTATTCAGAGGCCGTGCGGGAAGCCGCGCTTGCCTGTGGTGATGGGGCAATTCATATGTAGATGGTCAAAGTGGGCGATCCGCCCACTTTACTTGCCTTCATGCCGGTAAGGTGGGCGCATCGCCCACCGCCGTTGCCGGATTCCAAGATACATCGAACGCCTGCTTGGCCGCATGTTAACGGGTCCGCCCTAAACCCTCATCTTGTCGCGACACCTGCCGAGGGGCAAATTCCCAAGGCAAACGACCGGAGAAAGAGGCCCCTCATCTGGGCCATGCTGAACCGTTCAGGGTGCAGGGTAACGCCTGTCTCATCTCAT
>JBPOFE010000025.1:0-28115 GCA_051252035.1 Sulfitobacter sp. | reverse complement strand
GCATCGTCCGGCAGGGCGTTTATCGCGGCAGCGTTCTGCGCTGTTTCGCTCCAGACAATTGAAGACCGATTGCCCGTGAGCGGCAAGATTGCAAGGGGGCCGGGCGGCATGAAAAACTGATGCGCTATGCCGTGATGTGGGTGCTCGTGCTCTAGTGCGCAGACCAAAGCGGTTTGCTCATACTCCCAGCCGATCCGTTTGATCCCGGCGCGGTGTCCGGTGCCAGTGCTACGCCCGTCGGCACCGATTGCAAGTCGTGCATGCAGGCTTTTACCCGATGCCAGCGTCAGCGTAATGCCTGCTGCATCCACATGCTGCGCCATAACTGTCTCGCCGTTCATTTGCGTGATTTCAGGGATGGATTTAACCGCATCCAACAAGGCCCGTCGCAAATGGCGATCCTCGACCATATAGCCCATTGGCCCTTCTTCAATCTCGGCATGGTCAAAATGCATGAACATCGGGGATGGCCCATCGCCTGCGCGACCATCGGTGACTTTGATCTCCAGCATCGGCTGCGCATTTGGTTCAACGGCGTCCCAAACACCGATCCCCTGCAGTAACCGCGTTGAAGTTAACGCCAGCGCATAAGACCGCCCATCAAACGCGGCATTCTTGCGGGTCTTGACCGTCAAGGCGTCGATCAGCGTGACCCGCTGTCCGGTTTGCGCCAAGGCTAGCGCCAAAGCAGGCCCGTTCAATCCGCCGCCGATGATGGCAATATCTGTATCAAAATCCATGCCCCTTGATAGGGCCACGTTCGGGGGATTGTCCATGTGCCGAACGGTCGCTACCGTCCTTTGAAAATCAGGATAGGGGACGACGATGCAGGAATGGCTAAAAATGACTGCGGCGGATTTGGGTCGTGGGATTGCTGAAGGTCAAATTGATCCGGTGGCACTGTGCCAGACCTATCTGGATGCCATCGACGCGCATCCCCTGCGGGATCGCATCTATGCCCGCGTGACCGATACCCGCGCACTGGCCGAGGCAAAAGCGGCGGCGGATCGGGCAAAGTCGGGGCATCGCCTGTCGCCCTTGGACGGTGTTCCGATTTCTTGGAAAGATCTGTTTGATACTGCCGGTGTTGGCACCGAGGCTGGTTCAAAGCTGCTTGAGGGCAGGGTGCCGGATGCGGATGCGACTGTGCTGGCCAATGCCACGGCGGCCGGTCTGGTGTGTCTGGGCAAAACCCACATGAGCGAACTGGCGTTTTCCGGCCTTGGTTATAACCCCAGCACGGCGACGCCGCCTTGCGTGAATGATGAGGGCGCTGTGGCGGGCGGATCATCGTCGGGGGCGGCGGCATCGGTGGCGTTTGGATTGGCGGCAGCGGGAATCGGTTCGGACACCGGCGGATCGGTGCGCATTCCAGCAGCGTGGAATGATCTTGTCGGAATAAAAACAACATCTGGTCGTTTGACGTTGGAAGGCGTTGTGCCGTTGGCGTTGAAATTCGATACCATTGGTCCGCTGTGTCGGTCTGTAGAAGATGCCGGATTGCTGCTCGCGGCCCTTGAGGGGACCAAACCCGCGGATTTGGAGCAGGCGACACTGGAAGGGCGCCGATTTGCCGTGTTGCGTACGATTGCGATGGATGATGTGGTCGAGCAACCTGCGGCAGCATTTCAAAGCGCGCTGGAGCGGATGCAGGATGCCGGGGCGGTCATCGAAGATATCGAGATACCCGAGATCGCGGAGGCCATGCCGCTGAGTGGATGTTTATATACATCAGAGGCTTACGGCCTTTGGCGCGATGTGATCGAGGCGAACCCGGAGGCGATGTTCAGCGAGATTCTAGAGCGGTTTCAACTGGGCAAAGAGTTTTCCGGCCCTGATTATGTTGCCGCCTGGGCCAAGCTGGAAGTCGCCCGCATGGGATATGATCAGGCAGTCGCCGGTTATGATGCGGTGCTACTGCCAAGCGCTCCGATTATGCCGCCCAATCTGGAAAAACTGACTCAAGACCATGATTATTTTGTTTCTCAAAATCTGTTGGCCCTGCGCAACACGCGCATTGGCAATTTGATGGGTGTATGTGCGCTTACCCTGCCGACAGGCACGCCTTCTTGTGGTTTGATGATGATGTGCCCACCAGATATGGAAGAAAGCCTATTGCGTCTGGGCATCGCCGTTGAAGAGGCGCTTGGCTAAAGCGGCGGCATTCACACACCGTTACAACTAAAAAGCCACAAATGCCTGATTATGGTCGGGTTTTTCTGGACGAACGGGCGGGCCTTGTCTAATTTGGAGGAAACGGGACGTTAATGATCCCGACCCTGAGGCAGTTTAGATGAAGTTTCCCGAGCGGTTTTCGAACCTTCCGGCCCACGTATGGCCGCGTCTGCGCACATTGCTGGATGTGCACGACGGGGGCGGTGAACCTGTTCATATGACGATTGGGGAGCCAAAGCACGCGTTCCCGGCGTGGGTCACGGATGTGATTGCGCAGAATGCCGCTGGTTTTAACAGCTATCCACCCAATGACGGATCGCCCGAATTGCGCGGCGCAATCGCCGATTGGATCAAGCGGCGTTACGGCGTGCAAATGGATGCCGACACCGAAGTGATGGCCCTGAACGGCACCCGCGAGGGGTTGTACAATGCCGTGATCGCGCTTTGCCCTGAGACCAAGAAGGGACAAACCCCCGCCATTTTGATGCCGAACCCGTTTTATCCGGTTTATATGATTGGCACGATTTCAGGCGGATCCGAGCCGATCATGGTGCCAGCCACAGCTGAAACCGGGCATTTGCCAGATTTCACGAGCGTGCCAGAGAATGTGCTTAATCGCACCACGGCTGCTTACGTGTGTTCCCCCGCCAACCCGCAAGGGACGGTGGCAAGCCAAAATTATTGGGAGACCCTGATTGGCTTGGCTGAAAAGCACGATTTCAAGATTTTCGCCGATGAATGCTATTCCGAGATTTACCGCGAAACGCCACCAATTGGTGCGTTGCAGGTGGCAGAGGCATTGGGCGTTGATCGTAACCGTGTGGTGATTTTCCATTCGCTGTCCAAGCGGTCGAATTTGCCGGGTTTACGGTCGGGGTTCATCGCCAGCGGTGCGGAAACCATCCGCGAGGTCAAGCAGTTGCGCAACTATGCGGGCGCGCCTTTGCCTTTGCCACTACAGGCGGCGGCGGCGGCAGTTTGGAACGATGAAGCGCATGTCGAAGAAAACCGCGCGCTTTATCTTGAGAAATATGAACTGGCGGACCGCATCCTTGGCAATGTGCCCGGGTACGTCAGCCCACAGGCCGGGTTTTTCCTTTGGTTGCCGGTGCAAAACGGCGAAGCAGCGGCACTAAAATTATGGCAAGAGACAGGCGTACGGGTTCTGCCCGGTGCGTATCTTGCCCAAGACGTGAACGGGGAAAACCCCGGCGATAAATATATCCGGGTCGCACTTGTGGCCCCAAAAGACGAGACAGCGCGCGGGTTGGAAGCCATCCGCGACTGCCTGTACTCGGACGTATAACGAGGGATTTGAGCAATGGCATATCAGACACGCGGGCGCGACCCACTGTTGGACAGCAAAACCGCCGAGGCGATTGAAAAACGCGGCAAGGAATTGCTGGGTCTGGCCCTGATTGCCGCTGGTGTGATGGCCGCGATGATGATCGCCAGTTACACGCCTGAGGATCCTAACTTCCTTGTCTCAACAGACGCTGCTGTTCAAAACTGGTTGGGCCGTATCGGGGCATCTATTGCCGCTCCGCTATTCATGATCGGTGGGTGGGGTGCATGGGCGATTGCCGTGGTTCTGTTGGTTTGGGGGGTGCGATTTGCCCTGCACCGAGGTCAGGAACGTGCGGTTGGGCGGCTGATTTTTGCGCCTATTGCTGCGGCTTTGTGCTCTATCTACGCGGCGACTTTGACGCCAAACGCAGAATGGCTGCAAACCCATAATTTCGGCCTTGGCGGATTGTTTGGTGATTTTGTCATGGGTTTCCTGCTGACGCTGTTGCCGATTGGGTCGACGTTCACGGTCAAGCTGATGTCACTGATCATGGGCGTTTCAATCGTTGTGCTTGGTGCATTTGTACTGGGCTTCACCAAGGCTGAATTGACACGGATCGGACGGTTCTTGGTGGTCGGCGTGATCATGGCCTATGCCGGATTGATGACCGTTTTGGGCCGTGGTGCCAGCGGCGCTGTGCAGGCTGCGCAGGGCATTCAGGCCCGTCAGTCAGAGCGCCGCGAGCGTCAACGTGTTGAGGCCGAGGAAGCCGCCGCTCTTGCCGCGGGCCAACCTGTATTCAGCGCACCAGCGCCGGAACATGAGCCAATGTTGTCAGAACCTGCTGAGCCAAAGACCGGCTTGCTCGCACGGATGCCGACATTGATCAAGCGACCCGATGCGATGCCTGAACCGGAACTGGTTGAGAATTACAGCGATGCCGTGGTTGACGAAGGACCGGGCGAGGACCGCATCAAAAGCAAGATCGCAGACGTGATCAAAAGCCGCGTGCGGACGGGTAATGCCGTGCACACGCCGACAACCGCGCCACTGACCAAAGGCCGTGGGCGTGGCCCCGATCCATTGGTTTTGGGTGCAAAACCGTCTGTTGAGTTGCGCGCGGAACCGCCACTGACAGGCGCGCCGCGCGCTGAGCCTCCATTGCAAGCACCTGCTGTGACGCTCACGTCGGTCACGCCTTCGGCGCCCGTTGTTGAAGACGCAGCAGCCTTACCGCTTGAACCCGCACCTGAGCCAGATGTTGCGGCCATCCCAGTCGCTGAGCCGCGCAAAGTTGTGCAGCAACCTGTGCGTAAGCCAGTACAACCCAGCAAACAAGCTCAGGCCGAAGCACAGCCAACCCTGACCTTTGAGGAAACCCATCCCGGATTTGAGCTGCCGCCGCTTAATTTGCTGGAAAGCCCTGATATTGTTGAGCGTTTGCATCTGTCTGATGAGGCGCTCGAAGAAAATGCGCGCATGTTGGAATCGGTGCTGGATGACTATGGTGTCAAAGGCGAAATCGTTGCGGTGCGTCCGGGTCCCGTTGTCACGATGTACGAACTTGAACCCGCGCCGGGCCTCAAGGCGTCGCGTGTTATTGGCCTTGCCGATGACATCGCCCGTTCAATGGCGGCACTGTCTGCGCGCGTATCAACAGTGCCAGGGCGCAGTGTGATTGGCATCGAATTGCCGAATGAAACCCGTGAAAAAGTTGTTCTGCGTGAAATCCTGTCTAGCCGTGATTTCGGTGATGGAAATCAACGTCTGCCGCTGGCCTTGGGTAAGGACATTGGTGGCGATCCTGTGGTCGCGAATTTGGCGAAAATGCCCCACCTTTTGATCGCGGGTACAACAGGTTCCGGTAAGTCCGTGGCGATCAACACGATGATCCTGTCGCTGCTTTACAAGCTGACGCCAGAAGAATGTCGGTTGATCATGATTGACCCCAAGATGCTGGAACTTTCCGTCTATGATGGCATTCCCCATCTGTTGTCCCCGGTTGTGACCGACCCGAAAAAAGCGGTTGTCGCGTTGAAATGGACCGTGGGCGAGATGGAAGAACGCTATCGCAAGATGTCCAAAATGGGTGTGCGCAACATTGAAGGATACAATGGCCGTGTGCGTGAAGCCTTGGCCAAAGGTGAACTGTTCAGCCGTACGGTACAGACCGGATTTGACGAAGACACCGGCGAGCCGATTTTCGAGACCGAAGAAAACACACCCGAGGCATTGCCCTATATCGTTGTAATCGTCGACGAAATGGCTGATCTAATGATGGTCGCGGGCAAGGAAATCGAAGCCTGCATTCAACGTCTGGCACAGATGGCGCGTGCGTCGGGTATTCACCTGATCATGGCGACACAGCGCCCATCGGTGGATGTGATCACCGGGACGATCAAAGCCAACTTCCCGACCCGGATATCATTTCAGGTCACGTCGAAAATCGATAGCCGTACCATTTTGGGTGAAATGGGCGCTGAACAACTGCTGGGCATGGGTGACATGTTGTACATGGCCGGAGGCGCGAAAATCACCCGCTGTCATGGCCCTTTTGTCAGCGACGAAGAGGTCGAGGAAATCGTCAATCACCTTAAGGCATATGGCGAGCCTGACTATGTCTCTGGTGTGGTTGAAGGTCCCACAGATGATGCAGAAAGCAACATCGACGCGGTACTTGGCCTTGGCGGTAATACCGATGGCGAAGACGCGCTTTATGATACTGCCGTGCAAATCGTGATCAAGGACCGCAAGTGTTCAACCAGCTATATCCAGCGCAAGCTGGCAATTGGCTATAACAAGGCCGCGCGATTGGTCGAACAGATGGAGGATCAAGGTTTGGTTTCCTCTGCGAACCATGTTGGCAAACGTGAAATTCTGGTGCCGGAACAGGGCTAAGGCTTACCTCCTTAAAGCAGCTGTCAAAGCGCATTCCAATCACCGCCGAACTTGTTTCGGCGGTGTTTTTTATGGGCGCGGGACTTGCGTCGGCAATTTCCTGCGCCTTGATATCGCATATCAGCCGCAAAGGTCCTATGTCATTGGATGAGGCATAAACACAGGAAAACTACTATGCGATTTATCACCTCTGCCGCCCTGACGTTGGGCTTGGCCGTACTGACACCCGTTGCCGCGATGGCGCAACAATTGTCCTTAGGCGAACTCTCGGGTTATTTGAACAAGCTGCAAACGGCGAAGGGCGAGTTTACCCAGATCAATGATGACGGATCGATCAGCACGGGCACGATCCTGATCAAACGACCCGGTAAGGTGCGGTTTGAATATAACAAGCCGGACACAGCCCTGGTTGTTGCGGGCAGTAATACGGTTGTGATTTATGACAAGAAATCAAACCAACCACCTGAAACTTACCCATTGGCACGCACACCGCTGTCGATCATTCTGGCGAAGCGGGTTGATTTGGGTCGCGCCAAGATGGTGACAGGTCACAAGTATGACGGCACCGCCACAACCGTCACCGCGCAGGACCCCGAGCACCCTGAATATGGCAATATTCAGCTTAAATTCACGGCCAACCCGGTCGAGTTGCGCCAGTGGGTTATCAATGACGGCAACGGCAGCCAGACCACAGTGATCTTGGGCAACCTACAAAAAGGTATCAGCATACCTAACAATAAGTTCGACATCAGCCGCGCAACGATTGATCGTTAATCAGATTACGCCCCGGCAGATGATGCCGGGGCTTTGACCTTAGCGCAGGCGACATCCGGCAATCTGACTTTGATACATCAGCGCGCGCGCATCGACCTTGCCCGCCACCGCCACCAACCATGCCTTGCTGTTATAGCTTTGACGCGAAAACCCGGTGTGGCCCTCGTGATAGGCAAGGTACTGGTTGCGCGCATCTGTCAATGCAACGCCATTGCGATCACGCGTTTGGTTCATATACCAACCCATGAAATCGGTGGCGTCTTTGATCCGGTCCCGTTTGGCTGAACGCCGGCCTTCTGCTCTGCGGTATTCATCCCATGTCGCATCCAAGGCTTGGCTATAGCCAAAAGCGCTTGATTGGCGGCCCATAGGGATCACACCCAGCACATATTTAAACGGCGTGCGTGCGTCAGCAACAAATTTGCTTTCCTGATGAATGGTGGCCATCTGCACATGCACTGGCACACCCCACCTGCGTTCGGTCGCCCGGAACGCCTTGTAATAGTCGGGGCGCTGTTTGAGAATTGTGCAGGCATCATCCAAACTGCGCGGTGCAGACGTCTGTCCACCGCCGCAGGATGCCACCAGCAACACAATAATCAATGCGCGAAGAGTTTTGCTCATCTGCCTCTCGCTTTTTTGTCGTTTCTTATTTTGGGGCATCTTACCCGATTTTACGGCGGCGTCACATCACTTTTTCTATAGTAATACTGCCAAGAGCAGCGGCAATGCGCCCACTGACATTAATGTCGATACAACAACCAATCCCGCAACGGCCTGCGCATCTGCACCATATTTTTCGGCCAATAGGTATGATGTCACGGCAACCGGGGTCGCAACCTGTAAAACCAAGACGCCAAAGGCAATATTGTCGAGATCAAACCAAGTGGCCGCACCCCACGCTACGCCAATGCACAGAATCAACTTGAGCGCGGATAGCAGAACTGCACGCCCGATCCCGCCCGGCGATAACCGGGCCACTGCGACACCCAGCGTGATCAACATCATGGGGATCGCCATTTGACCCAGCAGGCTGAGCGTGTTGGTTAGAAACTTGGGTGTTTCCCAATCCTGCCAAAGAAACAAAGCGCCCAACACCGTGGCCCAGACCAAGGGTTCGCGCAGCACTTTGCCAAAAGAACCCGCACCTGCGACCAGCCAGATGCCAAAGGTAAAGGACCAGATCGCCATAATCGCGAATACCACAACGGCATAGCTGAGCCCCGCCTCACCAAATGCAAACAACGCCAGCGGCAGCCCAAGGTTGCCTGTATTACCAAAGATCATCGGTGCCAGATAGGTGCGCCGATTGAGTTTGAACACGCGAACCAAGACCGCAGCAATCACCGTGACAACGCCATAGGCCGCCACAGATGCCAGTGACAGCGCGGTCAATGCGGCCGGATCAATCTGTGTGTTCATCAGGGACACAAAGATCAGGCAGGGCACCGATAGGGTCATCGCCAATTGCGTGACAAATTGTATCCGGTATTCAAACCCCAGCTTGACCCAGCCAAACCCAATCCCTGCCAACAAAAACACCGGGGCAACGATTTCCAATACCTTGAGCGTTAGGATCAACAGACTGTTTCCTTAAATTGTCGTAGCGTGATTGGACAAAAGCCCCTTGAACCGACTACTAACGAAAGGTAGGGGCTGCAATGTTATGCTTAGAACACGCGCAAAATATCATCTGGGCCAAGTTGTCCGACATAAGAAACATCCCTTTCGTGGGGTGGTCTTTGATGTGGACCCTGAATTTGCCAATACCGACGAATGGTACGAGGCGATTCCAGAGGAAAGCCGGCCCATAAAAGGTCAGCCGTATTATCATCTGCTCGCTGAAAACGATCAAAGCTATTATGTGGCTTATGTGTCAGAGCAGAATTTGGTTGCGGATTATTCTGGTGATCCAGTTGATCACCCGGACATTCCCGATCTGTTCGGACCTTTTACTGACGGTGCATATCCACTGCAATTTCAGCTAAACTAGGCGTTAATACCCCAGCGCACAGCCGTCCTTGCGTGGATCGCTGGCGCCTTCCAGCACGCCGTTGTCACGAATTTTGATCGACTGCGCACCGCCGATTGCGCCGTCTGGCACCACGACGTTATGGCCCATATCGCTGAGTTTGGCGCGCACGGCGTCGCTATAGCCCCGCTCAACCTTCAGCACGCCTGCATCTGCGAACGCCCGTGGCGCATCGATTGCGGTCTGCGCGTCCATGCCAAAATCCACCATGTTCGACGCAAAGCGTGTGTGACCGCACGACTGATACTGTCCACCCATCACCCCAAAGGGCATGATCACCTTGCCGTTTTGTTTGATCATACCCGGAATAATGGTGTGCATCGGGCGTTTCCCGCCTTTCAACTCGTTCGGATGGCCTGCCTCCAACGTAAAGCCTGCGCCGCGGTTTTGCAGCAATATCCCGAATTTATCTGAGGCAATACCAGAGCCAAACCCATGGAAAATTGAATAGATCAACGACACTGCCATACCGTCGCGATCCACCACGGTGATGTAAACCGTGTCTTTGTGCACCGCTTCGGTCAGCGGCGCGGCGGATTTCATCGCCTTGCGCGGGTCAATCAACGCGGCGAGTTTGCGCGCGGTTTCAGGGGCCAGCATGTGATCCAATCGCGTGGTGACATCAGGATCTGCCAAGAACCGATTGCGCGCATCATAGGCGAGCTTCGTGGCTTCAGCCTCGATATGCACCCGCTCGGCACCCAATGGGTCCAGCGCGGCGATGTCAAATTCAGCCAGTATATTAAGCATCAAAAGCGCGCTCGCACCTTGACCATTCGGCGGATGCTCAACCACCTCGATATCTTTGTAGGGGCCCGCAACGGGTGTCGTCACATTACAGGCAGCAGCGGTAAAATCCTCCATCGTATGCGCGCCGCCCATGGCGCGCAGTGTTGCAACCATGTCGTCGGCAATTTCATCGGTATAAAACGCATCGCGGCCATTTTTGGCGATGCGGCGCAATACCTCTGCCTGACCAGGTGATTTGAACAGGTCACCAACCGCAGGAGGCTTGTCGTTGGTCAGATAAAATTCACGCGCTCTGCCTTGCAGCGAACTGGCGTCATTAGCCCAATCTGCGGCGACCCGGGGGGCCACGGGAACACCATGATCGGCATAATGAATGGCAGGCTGGAGGATTGCATCTAGCCCCATTTTTCCAACAGCTTCAGAGAGGTGGCAAAACGCATCAATGGCTGTGGGGATCGTCACCGCATGGGCAGACCGTAAAGGCACGGTTTTCTCACCCTGATCGCGTAGATGTGCCGCATCAAGTGCTGCTGGTGCGCGGCCTGATCCGTTTAGGGCATGGATTTGGTCACTGCCGGGTAGGGTATATAGGACAAAACAATCGCCACCGATGCCTGTCATCTGCGGTTCGCAAATACCCAACAGCACAGCACCAGCAATGGCTGCGTCCATCGCATTGCCGCCGCGTTCAAGAATGTCGATCGCGGCTTTTGCTGCCAAAGGGTGTGATGTTGCGCACATGCCGTTTGTGGCGAAAACAGGCGATCGGCCCGGTAGATGAAAATCACGCATGTCTGTTCCCTCGCTCAACACGTCTTTGGACGAACCTAGCTTGGGTTTGTGGGCGTGCCAACAATGTAGGGGAGGTTCCTCGACGCCGCGCACTGGGTGGGGGCTATTAAACACGACGCCGAGGTAAAGCTATATTCAGCTATGCGAACTGTATGCATTTTGACCATGGCGTGAATGTGATGGCTCCACGGCATTTTCGGGAAGTTTCAAGGCATTAATGTGGCAGATGAGTGAGTCATGGTTAAAGCTAGAAATGACCACACACCAATATGAGGGGTGAAGGGATTGAATAAATATGACTATATATTAATGGCTTGTGCGCCAAACAGGTGAGTAGTTCCGATCAATGAGAGGTGGTTATTTGTGCCGATGGCATTTTCCCAGCGCGAATCGTAAATCCAGTCGATTTTCCTGCCCGATGCGCTGATACTGAATATCTTCCGTCAATTTTTTTATGAGGCACCAACCATATCCGCCTTCTGGAAGGTCAGCCAATTCAGCATCGACATTTTGGGGCACCCCCAGCGGCATTTTCCCATCCGGCATCGGGTTGCCTTGGTCGGTGATTGTGCAGTGTAAGCCATCTGCTTTGTACTGACAGTGAATATGGATCGACCCTTTGATCTGGGTTTCTGAATACGCATGCTCGACGATATTGTTGAGTGCTTCAGCAAGTACCAACTCGATGGTACTGATCTCCTCTATCTCCAGTGAGAGCGGGCTTAGTGCTGTCAAAATCTGTTGCAATGCCTGACGCACTGCCATGCTGCCGCTGACGACGCAGACTTCAAACGGTTTTAGCCCCATTTGACCAACTAGAGACTGCACCGCTGGCCCTTGCGGTTGCTCAGTCACTTTGCCCCACCAAGGCTTGGTCTAGTGTAGAAAAAACACTAAACACTGAATCCATTCGTGTTAGTTTGAACACTTTCTCAACTGCAGTGGTCAGTCCCGCGAGGATCAATGCGCGATCTGGTGCGAGAAACTTCATCGTGGCAACAATTGCGCCAAGACCGCTGGAATCGATGAACTCAACTTGCCGCAGGTCCAGCACAACATCTGATTGCCCGCCCTCCGTTGATCTGCGCATCGCGTCTTTAAAGGTCAGTGCAACCGCCGCATCAATCCGCGTTTCTTGCACGCTAACGATACACAAATGCCCTTCATTCCTGACGGAGATTTCCATAGACCTACCTTCGCGTTCTCTTTTCAACTATTGAGATATCAGCGATTGCTTACCAATTGATGAGCGCGGTCAGATCAAGGAGAAGATGATGAGAAACGTGGTAATTGCCGGAGCGGCGAGAACGCCAATGGCAGGTTTTCAAGGCGCTTTTCAAGGGCTGACGGCTGCTGAGTTGGGTGGCAAAGCGATCAAAGCAGCACTTGATCAAACTGGTGCAGTGGTGGTGCAAGAACTGCTGATGGGCTGTGTTTTGCCTGCAGGTCAAGGGCAGGCCCCTGCACGTCAGGCCGGATTCGCCGCTGGTCTGGAAGAGGGCGTGCCAGCCACAACGCTGAACAAGATGTGCGGGTCAGGCATGAAAGCCGCGATGGTCGCCTTTGATCAGATTGCGCTTGGCCACACCGATGTGATGGTCGCTGGCGGCATGGAAAGCATGACAAACGCGCCTTATGTGCTGCCAAAAATGCGCGGTGGCGCGCGCCTTGGACATGGAGCAGTTGTGGATCACATGTTCTTGGACGGTCTTGAAGATGCCTATGACAAAGGCCGCCTAATGGGCACCTTCGCCGAAGATTGTGCTGAGACCTTTCAATTTACCCGGCAAATGCAGGATGATTACGCACTGGCATCCTTGTCCCGCGCGCTTGAGGCGCAGGCGTCAGGAGCATTTGACGATGAAATCACACCGGTTGAAATAAAAGATCGCAAAGGCAGTCACACAGTTAATTCGGATGAACAACCTGCCAGCGCCCGACCCGAAAAGATTCCGCAACTGAAACCCGCGTTTCGCGAAGGTGGTACGGTGACGGCAGCAAACTCATCGTCAATTTCCGATGGCGCCGCCGCTCTTGTTCTGGCTTCCGAGGATGCCGCCAAAGCACAAAACTTGAATGTCCGCGCCCGCATTGTTGGCCATGCCAGCCATGCTCAGGCGCCAGGTTTGTTTACCACGGCCCCCGTGCCAGCAGCACAAAAGTTATTGGAACGCATTGGCTGGTCCAAGGAGGATGTCGATCTGTGGGAAGTAAACGAAGCCTTTGCCGTTGTCCCGCTCGCTTTCATGCGCGAAATGGGCCTGAGCCATGACATCGTGAACGTAAACGGCGGTGCCTGCGCGCTGGGTCATCCGATTGGGGCATCTGGCGCTCGGATCATGGTGACCTTGTTGAACGCGCTTGAAAAACGCGGGCTAAAACGGGGTATCGCGGCGATTTGCATCGGTGGCGGTGAAGGTACGGCCATTGCGATTGAACGGGTTTGAACTTCACCTGACCAGAAAACTAACGGGAGGGGCTGGAGGGTTGTCAGCCGCTCAGTAATCTCAGACAAGGCACAGCCATGCGCGTTGATTACCCAACTCTTTCCGAAACGATCGCCTCTCTTACGTCAGGCGAAGCCGATGCTGTGGCTTTGATGGCAACGGTTGCCTGCGAGGTGCATCATGCCGATGACCGCTTTGACTGGACAGGGTTCTACCGCGTCACGGGCCCAGAGCTTCTTAAGATTGGCCCCTACCAAGGCGGTCATGGATGTTTGGTTATTCCGTTCTCGCGCGGTGTTTGCGGGGCTGCGGCGCGGACCCGGCAAGTACAGTTGGTGCCGGATGTCGATGTCTTTGACGGGCATATCGCTTGCGCCAGTTCAACCCGGTCAGAGTTGGTTCTGCCAGTCTTTGACAAAGTAGGCAGCCTTCTGGCTGTTTTCGATATCGACAGCGATCAGCCGGATGCATTTACCCAAGCGGACGCCGATGCTTTGACCGACATACTGGCGCGGGTTTTTGCAGCCGTCGAATAGTAGCTGTGAAATAGTAGTGGATTTTTTCACGCGACTCAGGCAACGTGAAATTATGATCTATAATTTCACGAGATGTCATGCGTCACGATTCGCCGGATAAACCACTCACTTTAGGTGCTGATCTGCGCGCCCTGCGCAAAGCGCGCGGCGTGACGTTATCGGACATGGCCGACGCGCTTGGCAGGTCTGTTGGCTGGCTCAGTCAGGTAGAGCGGAACCTGTCAGAGCCCTCCATCACTGATCTACGTCACATTGCGGCCTGTCTTGATGTTTCGGTTTCAATGCTTTTTCGCCACGCCGCCGCCCCAGCGCATGAGGCTGGGTTTGTCGTGCGCAAAGATGCCCGCCGCACTATCGGATCGTCCATCGCCGGACTGGTTGAAGAGCTTTTGTCACCCGACCTGACCGATGATTTCGAGATGGTGCACTCCACGTTCCTGCCGCACAGCAAAATAAAGGAAGCCGTCACGCGACCCACCCAAGAAGTAGGCTATATCATCTCGGGAACCTTGGAGGTTGAAATAAATGGATATAACCATCACCTGAATCCCGGTGACAGTTTTCGGGTGCGGGGGGAAGCGTTTCGCTGGGCAAACCCCTCTGATCAACCTGCCGTGGCCATCTGGGTCATTGCCCCGCCGGTTTATTGATCATGACCTTTGATGCCTGGATTATTTTTGCGCTATTCTGGTTGGTGTTCGTCACCACGCCGGGGCCAAATGCAGTGAACTGCATTACCAATGGCATGACTATAGGTTTCCGTCGCGCGATGATTGGCGTTTTGGCGATCCTGACCCAAGCAACATTGTTTCTTTTACTCTCCGCGGCCGGAATTACCGCGCTGATCACGGCCTCGCCCATGGCATTTTCCGTTGCGAAATTCATCGGCGCGGCGTTCCTGATCTATCTCGGTGTCCGTGGCTGGATCATGGCAAAGACGCCCGTCAAGATCGAAACGCGCCCGGCATCTTCCGTCTATCTGCGCGCCTTTGCCATTGCGACAATCAACCCCAAAAGCGTCGCGGGATACCTCGCGGCCTTTTCCCAATTCGTGCAACCGGACGTGCCGATCTGGGATCAGATGCTGGTAATCATGCCCACCGCCCTGACTCTGACCGCACTCAGCTATACCGGGTTTACCGCGCTTGGCGCGGGCATCGGGCGGGCCGCATTGGGCGCGGTTTTCAATGTCTGGGTCCGCCGCGTCATGGCGGTCTGCTTTGTCGTCTATGGTGCTCTGCTTGGCGCATCATCCACGCCGGGGAGGGTCTGAAATGCTCAATGGAAGCTGTCTTTGTGGGGCGATCACGTTCACGGCCAAGGGGGCCGCGCGTGATCCGGCTGCCTGTCATTGCAGCCAATGCCGCAAACAATCGGGTCACTATTGGGCCGCCGTGCAAGTCATGGACGATGACCTGACGATCAACGGCACGCCGAAATGGTACGCTGCCAGCGCATCGGCGAAACGCGGCTTTTGCCCGACCTGCGGCAGTTTCCTGTTCTGGAAAGGCAGCGCAGACCCCGATACCGGCATCGCCCTTGGTGCGTTGGATGGCCCCACCGGCCTGCACCTTGAGCGCCACATATTCACCGCCGACAAGGGCGATTATTATAGCATCACCGACAACGTTCGGCAGGAGGAGCAAGAAGATGAGTGATTTCCCAAAAACGGCCCGTGTGGTCATTATCGGTGGCGGTGTCGTTGGTGTTTCATCTCTGTACCATCTTGCCAAAGCGGGCTGGACCGATTGCGTTTTGCTGGAAAAGAATGAACTCACCGCTGGATCGACATGGCACGCGGCGGGTAATTGTCCCAGCTTTTCAACGTCTTGGGCCGTGATGAACATGCAGCGCTATTCGCTTGAGCTGTATTCGCGACTTGCTGAAGAAGTCGATTATCCAATGAATTACCACGTCACTGGGTCCGTCCGTTTGGCACATGGCAAAGAACGCATGGCCGAATTTGAACGCGCCTGTTCGATGGGGAATTATCAGGGCTTGAGCCTTGAGATGATGGACATTGCCGCGATCAAGGAAAAGTATCCGTTCATTGAAACCCATGATCTTGTCGGAGGTCTTTATGACCCGGACGACGGCGACATTGATCCGGCTCAATTGACCCAAGCGCTTGCCAAAGGCGCGCGTGACATGGGCGCGCGGATTGAACGGTTTTGTCCGGCCACGGGCGTCAGCCGCGATGGCGACGAATGGATCGTGCACACTGAAAAGGGCGATATTCGCTGCGAAAAAGTGGTGAACGCCGCCGGGTACTACGCCCAGCGTGTTGGCGAATGGTTCAAGCCCTACGGTGGGCGCACCGTGCCGATGGCCACCATGTCGCATCAATATTTCCTGACCGAAGAAATTCCTGAACTCAAGGAATGGACGCTTGCGCAAGGTCACAAAGTACCGTTGCTGCGCGATGTCGATAGCTCATATTACCTGCGGCAGGACAAATATGGCCTCAACCTTGGGCCATATGAGCGCAACTGCAAAGGCCATTGGATGACACCCGATGATCCGATGCCCGAGGACTTTAGCTTTCAACTGTATCCTGACGATCTGGAACGCCTCGAATGGTATATCGAAGATGCGATGGCCCGCGTGCCGATGCTTGGCACCGCCGGAGTGGGTCGGGTCATTAACGGCCCGATCCCCTATGCGCCCGATGGTTTGCCGCTGGTCGGTCCGATGCCCGGCGTCCCGAATGCATATGAGGCCTGCGTATTCACCTTTGGCATCACCCAAGGCGGCGGCGCGGGCAAGGTGTTGGCCGAATGGGTGACAGAGGATCAGACCGAATGGGATATGTGGGCCGTCGATCCGCGCCGCTATACCGATTACACCGATCAGGATTTCTGCAACCAAAAGGCGCTGGAAACCTACGGCCATGAATACGCCATGCATTTCCCGCATCACACGTGGCCTGCGGGGCGGAACAAGAAACTGTCGCCTGTGCATGACAAGATCATCGCGGCGGGCGGACAGATGGGGGCCTACAACGGCTGGGAACGTGCCAATTGGTTTGCCAAAGATGGCGATGATACCTCTGAGGAAAGCACACAGACATGGGACCGGAACGGCCCTTGGGCGGCGCGTGTAAAGGAAGAATGCGAGGCCGTGCGGGACAACGTCGGTGTCCTCGACCTGCCCGGATTTTCGCGATTCAAGATCAGCGGCAAAGGTGCCGATGAATGGCTACGCGGCTGCGTGTCAGGGGCACTGCCCAAAATCGGACGTGTCGGTTTGGTGTATTTCGCTGACCAAAGGGGCCGCATCCTGACAGAAATGTCCGTGACCCGCGAAGCCGAAGATCAATTCATTCTGGTGACAGCCGCGACCGCGCAGTGGCACGACCGTGATATATTGCTTGGTCTGATGCCCGAGGATGGCAGCTTGGAGCTGGACGACTGGACCACGCGCATGTCCACCCTGATCCTCACCGGGCCGAAGTCGCGCGATCTTTTGTCTGCGCTTACCGATGCAGATCTTATGTTGCCATGGTTGAGTTTTCAGGAAACCGAAATCGCGGGTGCATGGGCTGCCCTGCTCAGGGTTTCCTTCGCCGGGGAACTGGGCTGGGAAATCCACGCCGAAAATGCCGATATGCCTGCAATTTACGATGCGGTGATCGCGGCAGGTGCCAAACCCTTTGGCATGTATGCCCTCAATTCCCTGCGCATCGAAAAAGGCTACCGCGCTTGGAAAGGGGATCTTTCCACCGACTACAGCTTGCTAGAAGGCGGATTGGATCGGTTTGTGAAACTCGACAAGCCACAAGATTTCCCCGGCAAACAGGCATTGCTCAATGAAAAACAGCAGGGCAGCAAAAAACGCTTTGTCACCATGACGGTGGACGCTGGCGACCAAGATGCGCCTTACATGTCCACGGTCATCCATAACGGTGAGGTGGTGGGTGAAACCACCTCAGGCGACTGGGGATACCGGGTTGGGAAATCCATCGCGCTTGGCATGATCCGCAGCGATCTGGCGGTGCCGGGGACGGAGGTGGAAATCAATATCTTTGGAAAAATGTGCAAGGCCACGGTGCAGCCTGATCAACCGCTGTGGGATCCTGAAAATACGCGGCTTCGGGCATGACCGAAATCACGCTGCTTGACGGGGGGTTGGGTCAGGAGTTGGTCCACCGTGCCGGGGACCGACCGACGCCGTTATGGTCGACACAGGTGATGATCGACCATCCCGGTATGGTGGGGCAAGTGCATCGTGATTTTTCAGATGCGGGTGCCACGATTGTCACGACCAACACATATGCGCTGCACCGCGACAGGCTTGTCGGGTCCCCGCTTGCCGATCGCTTTGCCGAACTGCTTGAAATGGCGATGTCAGAGGCCCGCGAGAGCAAGGCCACCCGCATTGCAGGTGCCATCGGGCCGCTGGTCGCGTCCTATCGCCCCGATCTGCATCCACCGGTGGAAATAGCTGTGCCGCTTTATGCGGAGATTGCTCAGATGATCGGACCATCCTGTGATGTGATGATCTGTGAAACCATCGTGTCGATTGCACATGCCGAAGCCGTGTTGCGGGGGGCGGCGGCCAGCGGAAAACCTATCTGGTTATCGCTTTCCGTTGATGACAAGGACGGCACCCGCCTGCGCTCGGGAGAAGCCCTGGCAGATGCCATGCCCCTTGCCAAAGCGGCGGCCGAGGCGGTGTTGATCAATTGTTCGGCACCCGAAGCCATTCCCGCCGCGCTTGATATCATTGCGGAGGCCGGCCTGCCTTACGGTGCTTACGCGAATGCCTTTGAAATGATCACGGCTGACTTCCTCAAAGATAAACCAACCGTTGATGCGTTGAACGCGCGCCGGGATCTGACACCGCAAGCCTATGCTGATCACGCGATGGTTTGGGTGGCGCACGGGGCCACTATCATCGGCGGTTGCTGCGAAGTCGGACCCGCACATATTGCTGAAATCGCCAACCGCCTGATGGCGGCTGGTCATACCATTGTCTAATGCGCCGCTGGCGCCACATCAAGTAAAGGAGCCTGACTATGGCTGACGTTCCCTCCCACGCGCGCGTGGTCATTATCGGCGGCGGTGTTATTGGTTGCTCGGTTGCCTATCATCTCACCAAACTGGGCTGGAAAGATGTGGTGCTGCTGGAACGCAAGCAACTCACGTCCGGCACCACATGGCATGCCGCCGGGTTGATCGCGCAGCTTAGGGCCACGGCAAATATGACCAAGCTGGCTAAGTACAGCCAAGAGCTTTACGGCAACCTTGAACAAGAAACAGGCGTCGCCACGGGTTTCAAGCGCTGCGGGTCTATCACTGTGGCGCTGACAGAAGAGCGCAAGGAAGAGATTTACCGCCAAGCGGCGATGGCGCGCGCCTTTGGCGTCGCGGTTGAGGAAATCAGCCCGACTGAAGTCAAAGCAAAATATGAGCACCTGAACATCGACGGCGTCACGGGTGCAGTTTATTTGGAAAAAGACGGACAAGGCGATCCCGCCAATATCGCGCTGGCCTTGGCCAAAGGCGCGCGGCAGCGCGGGGCAAAAGTCATTGAACGCACCCGTGCCGCTGGCGTCACCCGCGAGGGCCGCCGGATCACGGGCGTGAATTGGGAACAGGGCGAAGAAAGTGGTCACATCACCTGCGATATGGTGGTGAACTGCGGTGGCATGTGGGGCCATGAAGTTGGCCGCATGCTGGGCGTCAACGTCCCGCTGCACGCCTGCGAACATTTTTATATCGTGACCGAAGCCATCCCCGGCCTGACCCAATTGCCAGTGCTGCGCGTGCCGGATGAATGCGCTTATTATAAAGAAGATGCAGGAAAGATTTTGCTGGGCGCGTTTGAACCTAATGCCAAACCATGGGCGATGGATGGTATCCCGGCGGACTTTGAATTTGACCAACTGCCCGAGGACTTTGATCACTTCGAGCCAATCCTTGAGGCTGCCGTTGAGCGCCTGCCGATGCTGGCCAACGCGGGTATTCACACGTTCTTTAACGGACCTGAGTCCTTTACGCCCGACGATGCCTATCATCTGGGGCAAGCACCTGAGATGGATAACGTCTGGGTCGCTGCTGGCTTTAACTCCATCGGCATCCAATCAGCGGGCGGTGCGGGTATGGCGCTGGCGCAATGGATGGACGAGGGCGCGAAACCGTTCGATCTGGGGGATGTGGATATCGCCCGCATGCAGCCCTTCCAAGGCAACAAAACCTATCTTTTTGAACGCTCTAAAGAAACGCTAGGTTTGTTATACGCCGACCATTACCCATACCGCCAAAAGGCCACAGCACGTGGAGTTCGGCGCACGCCTTTCCATCAGCATTTGTTGGACCAGGGCGCTGTGATGGGTGAGCTCGCTGGATGGGAACGCGCCAATTGGTTCGCCCGCGAGGGACAAAATCCGGAATATGAATATTCGTGGAACCGCCAAAACTTCTTTGACAATGTCGCTGACGAAGTCGCCACGGTCCGTACCAATGTCGGCATGTACGACATGTCGTCCTTTGGCAAAATTCGTGTCGAGGGGCGCGATGCGACTGCCTTTATGAACCATGTTGGTGGCGGGCAGTATGACGTGCCCGTGGGCAAGATTGTCTATACGCAATTCTTGAACCATCGCGGCGGGATTGAGGCGGATGTGACGGTTACCCGCCTGTCTGAAACGGCCTATCTGGTTGTGACGCCTGCCGCGACCCGGCTGGCGGATGAAACGTGGATGCGTCGGCATCAAGGTGATTTCAATGTGGTGATCACCGACGTTACCGCAGGCGAAGGCGTGTTGGCCGTGATGGGGCCGAACGCGCGCAAATTGTTGCAAGCGGTATCGCCCAACGATTTTTCAAACAATGTGAACCCGTTTGGCACCGCCCAAGAGATTGAGCTTGGCATGGGCTTGGCCCGTGTCCACCGAGTTACCTATGTTGGGGAACTGGGCTGGGAAATCTATGTCGGCGCTGACATGGCCGCCCATGCTTTTGAAACATTGCATGCGGCAGGTCAGGACATGGGGCTGAAACTCTGTGGCATGCATATGATGGATTGCGCCCGTATCGAAAAAGGCTTCCGGCATTTTGGCCATGACATCACATCCGAGGATCATGTGCTTGAGGCGGGCCTTGGTTTTGCAGTGAAGACCGATAAACCAGACTTTATCGGGCGCGATGCCGTGCTGCGCAAAAAGGATGAAGGACTGAATGCGCGCTTGGTGCAGTTTCGCCTGACCGATCCTGAACCCTTACTTTATCATAATGAACCTATTATCCGTGACGATAACATCGTTGGTTACCTGTCATCTGGATCTTATGGCCACCATCTGGGTGGTGCGATGGGTCTTGGCTATGTGCCGTGCAAGGGGGAGACCGCCGCCGAGGTACTCGGATCAAATTATGAAATTGATGTGGCTGGCAAGCGGGTGAAGGCAGAAGTGTCTCTGAAACCGATGTATGATCCGACATCTGAACGCGTGAAGGTTTAGCACTGGCAGGGGGCGGCGTGACGGGGTAACCACCACAGCAAGGAGGCCCCAAATGCGCAACCCTGACAGCCTGACCAGAAAAGCGAACGAAGACACGCCACAGGGCTTGGCCTTTGCGGTGACGGCCTATGTCCTGTGGGGCTTTTTGCCACTGTACATGAAGCTGGTATCCCATATGTCTGCCGCCGAAGTTGTGGCGCATCGAGTGATCTGGTCCCTGCCGATTGCAGCGGTTGTTCTGATCATCCTGCGCCGCACATCTGACCTGCGTGATGCGCTGCGGTCGCCGCGTGTGTTGGCGATGGGATGTGTGACGGCGGCGCTGATTTCGGTGAATTGGGGCATTTATGTCTGGGCGATCACGTCTGGCCATGCGCTGGATGCGGCTTTGGGCTATTACATCAATCCATTATTCAGCATCTTTTTAGGGGCCGTGTTGCTGGGCGAACGCCTGACACGGGCGCAATTGGTGGCCATCGCACTGGCTGCTGGTGCAGTACTTGTCCTGACACTTGATGCGGGCCGCATCCCTTGGGCGGCACTGGGTTTGATGTTTTCATGGGGATTCTACGCACTGGCTAAGAAAAGCCTGCCGATTGGTCCGAACCAAGGGTTCCTTTTGGAGGTTCTGATCCTCATCATCCCAGCCTTGGGTTATTTCGCCTATCTGATAACCACCGGACAATCACATTTTGCGATGGGGCGCGACCTTGATACGTGGCTGTTGATCGGTTGTGGCGCAGTCACCGCTGTGCCGTTGATGGTTTATGCGAATGGCGCGAAATTGCTCCGGTTATCGACCATTGGTATCCTGCAATACATCGCGCCAACGATGATCTTTTTGATTGCGGTGTTTGTCTTTGACGAACCATTTGGCCGCGCCCGTATGATTGCATTCCCAATGATCTGGTTGGCTTTGGTGATCTATTCCACATCCATGCTGCGCCAGATGCGGCGCGGCGGCGGTGTTAAGATATGAGCGTATCAACCGCATACACACCGCCATGCGATCCACTTGTCATTCTACATGAAGACGCCGAAGTGCTGCTGGTAGACAAACCCGCAGGATTGCTAAGCGTGCCAGGCAAGGGCCCACATCTGGCCGATTGTCTGCTGGCCCGTATTCAGGATGTCTTTCCCGATGCCCTGCTTGTCCACCGTTTGGATCGCGACACGTCAGGTGTGATGATCTTTGCCCTGACCCCCTATGCCCAGCGACATCTTGGATTGCAGTTCGAAAAACGCATGACCCGCAAAACCTATGTTGCACGGGTCTGGGGCGTACCTGAGCCAAAGACCGGATTGATTGACCTGCCGCTGATCGTGGACTGGCCGAACAGGCCGCTGCAAATGGTCTGCCATGAGACAGGTAAATCGGCCCAAACAGAGTATCGCGTCTTGAAGGATCAAGGCGACACGGCGCGCGTTCGCCTCATGCCAAAGACCGGGCGCAGCCACCAGTTGCGCGTTCATATGCTGGCGCTTGGCCATCCGATCTTGGGGGATCCGTTTTATGCGACAGGACCAGCAATGGATTTCCCGCGCATGATGCTGCATTCAGAGGAACTGCGGTTCAATCATCCACAAGGTGGGCATTCAACCAAGGTACGCGCCAAGGCACCGTTTTAAGGCGCGATGGCAATCCAGTCATCTGGCAGGATATCGGGATTGTGTTGATGATCATTGCCAAACCAGCGTGTTGGGCCAGCAACCCGCTTGGCAGGGTTCTTGTTCAACCAAGCTGACCACCATGAAAACGTCGAATTGGCGATGATGTTGTGCTGGCACCGCGACATCAACCGCATGTCTTCATATGCGGTTTCACGCCCATTCAGATCGACAACGACCTTGTCAAACGGCACATCCAGATTGTCGCGCGCCCATGTGGGATCGTCGGAAAAAATAAAGACCGTCGGCGCATCTGATAGGCCATCGGTCACTGCTTTTAGCGCCGCCGTATAATATGCCTGATCACAAACCGCAGACGCCCCCAGTGCCACATAATCACCCCGACGCACGTGCAGAGAGAGTGAGGAACAAGCCTCGATCCGCTCTGCCATCGCGGCGTTTTCAGGTGACATCGGTGGGGTCATCACAAAGACCTCGTGCAGATGATCCACCACATTCTCAAAGTACTTTTCGCTTTGCCAATAGCCATGCAGATAGCTCTCATCACCCCAATTTCTGATCGCCGGATCATAGCCAAGCGTTTTTTCCCTACGCAGTGTCGGTTTGCGTCCCAGAAACCGCCACGCGGCGTAAGCCAAGGGACGCGCGTCCTGATCAGGTGGCAGGTGCGCGGGTGTAACCACAGGCAGATCGAACCCATCGGTCAGATTACCTTGACCCTTGGCCAATGCGCGGCGCGGATCAAGGGCAACGGGGACGTTCAACCGAGCTGCAAGGCCAGCCGCCGCTGCGTATTGAAACATCTGGTTGCCCAGAAAGCCGTGAAGCCGGGTGTAGATCATCGGGCATGGCACCTTTTGCGTTTACTCAATAGCTTGTAGGATAAAGATGGCAATCTTCGCCAGTTGAAAAAGGATATCACCCATGAGCGTCACAAGTGATTTGGCAGATGCTAATTTGCAGAGATCTGAACAGTGGGCTTCGGAATTGACAATCGGTATGCCTGTTTTCAACGCGGCTTCTTACATTGAACAGGCTTTAGGATCGATTCTCAACCAAACCTACTCGGAGTTTCGATTGATCATTTCTGACAACGCGTCGACAGACGGGACAATGAATATAATAGACAAGATGATAGCGAATGATCCGCGCGTAACAGTCCTTAGAAATACTAGAAATATCGATGCGCCAGCAAATTTTAATGCTGTCGTCCAGAAGTGTGAGACACCCTATTTCATGTGGGCAGCCGGAGATGATATTTGGGATAAAGATTGGGTAAAGACCTTGCTGCCTTTGGCGAAAACGCATCAGGCTGTTGCTTTTGGTCAAATTTCCATCATGAGAGCTGATGGTACACCTCGTCCGCATCCATCTGCATTTCGTAACCTGTCATTTAGAGGACCACGATACGTGCGAAGACTCATGTACTTCATTGATGCGGGGCTGCTTGGTAAAGCTAATCCGATTTACGGTATATTCCCACGAGAAATGATTACGCCAACGGCTCTTGAATTATTGCAAACGCCGCAGATTGGTGCAGACGTTATGTTTCTCTATGATGTGCTGAAGCAAGCACCGATTTTGTGCGATAACAATGTGACCTTATACAAAAGGCACCATAGCAAAGCCGAAGCGATGCTTACGTCATCTACACTCAAACGGAAGTGGTTTCGCCGGACCCAACTGCTTCAATTTTGGTCAGCTAGTAACTCTGTAGAGCGTTTGGGGCTTCTTATTCTATATCCGTTCGCACTCTTGATGACATATATTGCCAAAATTCGTTATTTGGCCAAACGTCTGCGTCATCGATTGAGCAAGCAGAATGCTTAGCTACTGTTATTAAATAGTAAACAACGGAATGAGATGAGCGGCGGATGTCAAACGAATTGCGTGTTTGATATAAAAAGGGCCACCCAAAGGCGGCCCTGATACTTGGTCATATGGTGCGTGAGTTATTCCGCAGCCCAACCGGACACGGCTTTGACTTCGAGGAATTCCTCAAGCCCATACACGCCACCTTCACGGCCATTGCCAGATTGCTTGTAGCCGCCGAATGGTGAGCCTTGTGCGAAGCCCTGACCATTGGTTTCCACCATACCCGACCGGACCCGACGCGCCACGCGACGGCGTTTGTCGGTGTCTTCGGTCTGAATATAATTGGTCAAACCGTAAGGCGTGTCATTCGCAATCGCGATTGCTTCTTCCTCGGTCTCGAACGGGATGATCGACAGAACCGGGCCAAACACTTCTTCCTGTGCGATCCGCATATCGTTGGATACATCGGCAAACACAGTTGGCTTGACGTAATAGCCACGGTTCAATCCGTCAGGACGGCCCAAACCGCCAGCAACAAGGCGTGCTTCTGACATGCCAACTTCAATCAACCCTTGGATCTTGTTGAATTGCGCTTCGGACACCACCGGGCCGATGTGCTGGCCCTCATCCGATGCCGGACCAACATGGGTGTTCTTGGCCACGTCTGCAGCCATTTCCACTGCTTCATCGTAACGCGATTTATGGACCAACATCCGGGTTGGCGCATTACAGGACTGACCAGAGTTACGGAAACACCGGATTGCGCCGGATTTTGCCGCTTTGGGGTGCGCGTCTTCGAAAATGATGTTGGCACCTTTGCCGCCGAGTTCCAGCGATACCCGCTTGAGTGTATCCGCCGCCGCCTTGGAAATCGCGATGCCCGCGCGCGTCGAGCCGGTAAAGCTGACCATGTCGACTTCGGGGTGCACGGACAATTGGCTCCCGACACCGGGTCCGTCGCCATTCACCAAGTTAAAGACGCCCGCCGGGAAACCCGCCTCGTGCACAAACTCAGCGAACAACAGACCGGACAGAGGCGCAATCTCGGAAGGTTTCAACACCACGGTGCAACCCGTCGCCATCGCTGGGATCGCCTTGAGGATGATCTGGTTCATTGGCCAGTTCCACGGCGTGATCAACGCGCAAACCCCAATCGGTTCCAGCAGGGTTTTTTCCGTCGCGGTGAAATCGCGATCAAATGAGAAGTCTTTGAAAGCCTTGAGGAAACCACCAATGTGCCAGCTGCCAGCGCCGACCTGCTGATTGCGGCTCAGCTCAATCGGGGCACCCATTTCCATCGACATTGCCTGCGCCATTTCTTCTTGGCGGGCGTCATAGATTTCTGCCAACTTTTCGATCAGCTTGGTGCGTTCTTCTTTTGATGTTTGTGACCAGCTGTCAAATGCGGCGCGTGCGGCACCGACGGCGGCGTCGGTATCTGCCTGATCGCCCAGCGAAATGACTGCACATTGTTCTTCAGTGGACGGGTCGATGACCGCGTAGTCATTCGGCTTGACCGGGGCGACCCATTGGCCATCGATGTAAAAATCACGTTTCTCGAGCATTGGTGTACTCCCTTATTTGCCTGAGCAACCGGGGCAGCGCCGCGGCCAAATCTGCGTAACATTGTCACTCTGCACATGTGGCCGCAAGAGAGGGGATGCAAGACCGGATAATAAATACTACATGGTAGGAACAACATTCTAACTTTTACCCCGGAGGATATCATGAGCTTGCGCATCAACGACACCATTCCCGACCTGACTGTCGAAACAGATCAGGGTAGCCTGTCTTTGCACGAATTCGTCGGCGATAGCTGGGCGATTCTCTTCTCGCATCCCAAGGATTTCACCCCGGTCTGCACCACCGAATTCGGTGCCGTCGCCCAACTGGCCGACGAATGGGCCAAACGCGGCACCAAAGTGATTGGTGTGTCAGTCGACGGCGTTGAGGACCACAAAAAGTGGAAAGGCGACATTGAAAAAGTCGCCGGAGCCAAGGCGGGATTCCCGATCATCGCAGACACAGGTCTTGAAGTGTCAAAGGCGTTCGACATGTTACCCGCCGAAGCATATCTGCCTGACGGTCGCACCCCGGCGGACAGCGCGACGGTACGGTCCGTTTTCATCATTGGTCCAGACAAACAGCTGAAACTCTCCATGACCTATCCCATGACAGTTGGCCGCAACTTTGCTGAAGTGCTGCGCGCTTTGGATGGCTTGCAGATGTCAACAGGCAAGGGCGTTGCCACACCTGCGAACTGGAATGTTGGGGACGATGTGATCATCCCGCCAGCCGTGTCGAACGAAGATGCGAAAGCCAAATTCGGTGATTTTAAGACAGTGTTGCCTTACCTTCGGACCACGGCGGCCCCCAAGTAGCTCACGCTTTCTGAGGTCTCCGTTTGACCTTCGCACGATAGAGCGCACGTTTGATCTCCCGCATCAGTTTAGCACTGGTGCGGGTTTTCTTTTGAATGGTGGACCCGCCGGTTTCAGCAGTAAGTTCGCGCACACCATTTGGTAATATTGTGTGGATTGGTTGACCCGTGGCCCAATGCATTTGCAAAAACGTATCAACAGGCCGATCTAGCGTTTTGGAGGCATCCAGCAACCTCTGTGCTGCATTGCGCCCCACCACTTGGCACACAGTTTGCAGGCCAACAACGCGTGGTACAAACAAGCAGGCAACCCCTTGGGTTTCCACGTTAGAAACCAGAACTTCACGCTGTTTGGCCGGGATGCGGATAAAACTGTCTGCGGTGGCGTTCCGCTCGATGAGTTTCAGAACATCGGACCAAATAATTGGGTTAATCCCTAAATCATCTTCGGCGATCAGGGCGTAAGGAGCTTCGCCTTTCGCGATGATCTCCCAACATTTGCGATGGCTCAGAAAACAACCAACCTCGCCGGGGCCAATGGGGAAGGGATAGTTGGGATCAAACAACGTCCCGGGCAAAACCTGTACCCCGTCCACTTGCCCCGGATCACGACCATCGACCGCTTCGACCAATTGCGCGTTGGGTAAAACATCAAGCAACTGAAGCACGTTTTCGCGGCGCGCGGTGGTAGAAGACATGTGAATGATCAGAGATTTCATAACACGTGTTAACTGTAATTCTGGCTAGGTCATAGGTGGAAAATATGCGCGGTCACTCAGGTCGTGCATTAAAGGTAAAAAGCCGTTCGCCATTTATCTCATAGGCATTGATCAGTTTCTTCGCGTGATCCCCGACCAACCATTCCTCCAACTGACGCGCAGCATCCGCATTCACATGAGCGTGGCGTTCGGGGTTCACCGGGATGTAGGCATACTGGTTGAACAAGGCCGGATCGCCGGCATAAAGCAGCGCCAGTTCCCGTTTATTGGCAAAATTCAGCCAACTTGCGCGGTCTGACACGATATAGGCACCCATGGCCGCCGCTGTGTTCAAGCTGGCCCCCATCCCGGCACCCACAGGTTTGTACCAGTCGGTAAACGTCGCCGGATCCAGTTCGGTTGTAGCCCATAGCGAGAG
>JBPOFE010000249.1:0-2494 GCA_051252035.1 Sulfitobacter sp. | reverse complement strand
ACGCCGGGGATAGGCAGACCCGTCAGATTAACGCTGAACCCCAGTAGGATCGCAATGACCAAGGCGTTGCGGAACATCGCGCGGCTGACGTTGCGCAGCAACGAAAGGCCCGTCTGACCGCGGTTGCGCACGAACTCCATCACAGTGATGCCTAGCCCGTAACAAAACGGCGCATGGAAGGCGACGATGGCGAAGTTTCCTGCGAGCGCATCTGTGCCATAGGCGCGTTCCGTAATCGGCAGGCCCAGCAGGATTGAGTTGGAAAACAGACAGCAAAAACCGATGGCGACGCAGTCTTCCCAATCGCGTTTGAAAAGCAGCCGCGCGCCAAAGATACCAAGGGCAAAGCACAAAGCCGCACCGCCATAGAAACTGGCCATCAGGCGCGGGTCGAATGAGGCGGAGAGATCAAGTCGGGCGATGGCTTGGAAGAGCAGGCAGGGGATGGCGAAATTCTGGGTGAATTTCATCACCCCGTCGATGCCCGACAATGGGAATAACCCACGCCAGACAGCAACATAGCCAAAACCGATGACCAGAAAGACGGGCAGGATAACGTCAAGCAGCGTTTGCAAATGCGGGCCTTTGGTCTGAGTGAGAGGCCGGATGCGTGGGCGTCACATCCCCACACCCCCGGTGGAGGCTATTTAGTCTGATGAAGTTACGAGAGTGGGAAGGTCAGGGCCATACCATCATAGGCAGGTTGGATGTGGTCAGGGGTTTCAGCGGTCAGTGTCGCATAATCGAGGTCATTGTGCATATTGGTCAGCACTGCGGTTTTGGGTGCGACCTGTTCAATCCACTCAAGAGTTTGGGCAAGGTGGCTGTGGGTCGGATGCGGATCACGTCGCAGCGCGTCGACGATCCAGCAGGTCAAATTGTCGAGGTGTGGCCAGATGTCATCAGGGATCGAAGCCACATCAGGCAGGTAGGCCACGTCGTTCATCCGAAAACCAAGCGCATCCATACCACCATGTTTAACCAAGAACGGTGTGAAGGTCAGCGCGCCACCGGGGCCGTCAATGGTCACATCCCCATTAATGTCGTTCATGTCGAGAATCGGCGGGTACATTGACCCTTCGGGGGTGACAAAGGCATAGCCAAACCGCTCCATCAACGCCGCGCGGGTGGGGGCATCGGCCCAGACCGGCAGGCGCGCGCGCATGTTCATCACGATCATCCGCAAATCATCCAGCCCGTGCACGTGGTCTGCATGCGCATGGGTATAAAGCACTGCATCAAGCCGTCCGACGCCCGCATCCAGCAATTGATTACGCATATCAGGGGAGGTGTCGATCAGCACCGAGGTTGTGCCTTCTGCCGTGACCCGTTCAACCAATAATGAACAGCGGCCCCGGCGGTTTTTGGGTTCGGACGGGTCGCAGGCCCCCCAATGGCCGCCCAAACGCGGCACACCGCCGGAGGAGCCGCAGCCCAATATGGTAATGCGCATCTCGGCCATTATGCTGCGGCCTTGTACTGAGCGGCCTTGGTGAACAGGCGCTCGAAATTGGCTTGGGATTGGGCGGCAAAATCGGCGTAGTCCATGCCGAAGGTTTCCGCAGCCTTGCGTGCGGTGTGCGCAGTATAGGCTGGCTCATTACGTCGGCCCCGGTATGGCGGGGGTGCGAGGTAGGGGGCGTCGGTTTCTACCAGAATGCGGTCGATCGGGGCGGCAGCAAAGATATCACGCAGATCGCCGGATTTCGGAAAAGCCGTGATGCCGGACATCGACAGATAGAACCCCAGATCAAGGGCGGCATGGGCCAAGGCAGGGGAGGAGGAAAAGCAATGCATGACGCAGGAAAACGCGCCTTGTGCGTGTTCCTCGGTCAAAATGCGCGCCATGTCATCATCTGCTGCACGGGCATGGATGATCAGCGGCAAGCCAGTTTGCCGCGCCGCATCAATGTGGATGCGCAGGGATTGTTGTTGGATATCAGCGGATTCCGCAGTGTAGTGGTAATCGAGGCCGGTTTCGCCAATGCCGACCATTTTGGGGTGTTTGGTCAGCGCGACCAACTCATCGGTGCTGACCAAAGGCTCTGACGCGGCGGACATAGGGTGGGTGCCAGCGGCATAAAAAATCGGTGCATAGGCCTCGGCAATCGCGCGCACGGTGGGTTCATTTTTTAACTTGGTGCAGATCGTCACCATGCGTGTCACGCCAGCCGAGGTTGCACGGTCAATGATATCAGGCAATTCACCATCGAAATCAGGAAAATCGAGGTGGCAATGGCTGTCGGTGATTTGCGGTGGGTTGGTCATGCCTGTCCCGGTACTTACTAACGCGGCGCAGTGTCGCCGATCTTGAACAGGGTATCTAGGACCAGTGCAGCAGGGTCAAGGTTGACCGCCATACCGTGTTGGGCGCGGGCGGAAATTTCCTGTGCGACTTCGGCCCAAGCGCGCCCTTGGGTCGGGTTTGGGGATAGGCGTTGGAGAAGTTGTGTTTCGCCCGGTGCCGCCTCAATCGCGGGCGGGGTGCCAGTGG
>JBPOFE010000248.1:0-2551 GCA_051252035.1 Sulfitobacter sp. | reverse complement strand
GCGATTATGATGGCGTTCTGCCGACACTTGGTGATGCGTTCTCGGCTCAGGTCTTTGCGGATGTACCAACCCCACGCTGCCAGATTTTGGCGAATTTCGGCGTTGGTTATAACCATATAGATGCCGCCGCCGCGCAGGCCGCAGGCATCGCTGTCACGAACACGCCCGGCGCGGTCACGGATGCCACCGCGGACATTGCCATGACCCTGATGTTGATGAGCGCAAGACGCGCAGGCGAGGGCGAGCGTCTGGTGCGGTCGGGGCAATGGGAAGGCTGGCACCCGACACAGATGCTGGGGCTGCATCTGAGCGGGAAGACCGTGGGCATTGCCGGCATGGGCCGTATTGGCCAAGCGATTGCACGGCGCTGTCATTATGGCTTTGGTATGAAGGTTATGTATTTTAGCCGCAGTGACAAAGACCTTGATTTCTCTGCGCAAAATGCGCCGGACTTGTCGACCCTTGCGGGTGCTGTTGATGTTTTGGTTGCCGCTGTCCCCGGCAGTCCGCAAACCCACCACTTGATCGACTCCAGCGTGTTGTCGGCAATGCAACCCCATGCCCATCTGATCAATATTTCGCGCGGCGACGTGGTGGACGAGGCGGCATTGATCGTCGCGTTACAAAGTAACTCAATCGGTGGCGCAGGTTTGGATGTCTATGAATTTGAACCGCAGGTGCCCGCCGCCCTGCGCGCCTTGGATAACGTCGTTCTGTTGCCGCATCTGGGCACGTCAGCGCGTGAGGTCCGTATCGACATGGGGTTAATGGCGGTTGATAATCTGCGGGCATTCTTTGCCGGAAAAACACCACCAAACGCGGTTTAGGTATCCCCAACCGCCTCGCGCCAGTGTTTGCGGCACAGTGACAGATAGGTCTCGTTCCCGCCGATCTGCACCTGCGCCCCGTCGCGCAAAGCATTGCCATTGCCGTCAAAACGGACAACCATAGTGGCCTTCTTGCCGCAGTGACAAATCGTGCGGACCTCGCGCATTTCATCGCAAAGCGCCAACAATGTCGCTGATCCGGGGAATAATTCGCCGCGAAAATCGACGCGCAGCCCGAAACACATCACTGGTACACCAAGGTCATCAACCACCCGTGCCAACTGCCAGACCTGTTCGGGTTCCAAAAATTGCGCCTCATCAATGAGAATGCAGGCACAAGGGCCTGTATCCAACCGCGCCTTGATTTTGGCGCGCAGGTCTTCGCCCTTGGCGAAAGTATGAGCTTTTTGACCAATGCCGATCCGCGAGGCGATCCGGGCCTCGCCAGCGCGGTCGTCAAGATATGCGGTGAGCAGGTATGGAACCATGCCACGCTCGACATAGTTGTGGGCGGCCTGAAGCAGAACCGTCGATTTACCCGCGTTCATTGTGGAATAGTGGAAATATAATTTGGCCATCTGTACCGTCTATCGCCAGTAGTGAAGTCAAATCAAGAGCTTAAGAAACAAAGGGTTCGCGCGTTCTGCTGCCGGAAACCGGCCTGTGGCCCCCGAAACCTCAGAAAAGCACGAACCCCACCCAATACCGCACTGGGGAAATGCGGTCACTGATATCTCCTGCAAACAGTCTCAGGAGTGGTTTATGAATGACATTTCTAACCGCAGCGATTAATGGGAAAATCTAAAGCGCTTTCCCCCAACTCGTTTTTAGGGGAAAGTAGAGTAGTGATTGGGAAATATGTTATGGCCGGAATTGGCAGTTATCTAAAAAAGCACACAGAGGCCTTGGTCAAAGATGTCGGCATCGAACCCGCCTGCGTGTTAACGGGTAAATCCAAGGCGACCCTTGGTCGTTATTATTCTGACAACGATGAACATTCGGATCGCTTTATGCCGATCGACGCGGTGGCACTGCTTGAAGAAGCGGCGACGTATCCGCATGTCACCGCGGCCCTTGCCGAGTTGCGCGGCATTGGATTGGAGTTTGATGACCGTCGGAAAAACTCGGCGCGCAAGGGTGGGGTGAATTCAGATGTGATCGCGCTCAGCCAGCGCTTTGCCATGCTGATGGCGGAATATCAGCAGTCGATGGAAGATGGCCGGATCACCGTGAACGAGGCCAAGCGCCTGTTGAAAGAGACCACTGGTTTGCAGCAGGTTTTGATTGATATGAAGCTGAACCTGGAAGAAGAGAGTGGCTGATACGTTTCCTGCGCTTGATCAGGATCAGCTGCCTCAGATTGATGTCGATGCACTGAAAGCACCGGATGATCCGGGCCACAAACCCCGCATACTATTGCTTTATGGATCCGTTCGGGAGGCCAGCTATTCCCGCAAAGCAGCGCTTGAAGCAGCAAGCATCCTGCGTCTATTAGGGTGCGAAACCAAGATGTTTGACCCCAGCGGTCTGCCTTTGCCTGATGATGTCGATCCAGACCATCCAAAAGTCGTGGAACTTCGAGAATTAGCCGTGTGGTCCGAAGGCATGGTGTGGTCCAGCCCGGAGCGCCACGGTGCCATGACCGCGATTATGAAAGCCCAGATCGATTGGCTGCCACTGTCCTTGCAGGGCGGGATCCGGCCAACTCAGGGCAAAACGCTGGC
>JBPOFE010000247.1:0-2688 GCA_051252035.1 Sulfitobacter sp. | reverse complement strand
CTACGCCAGAGGGTGGCCTGACTTTGCAAAATCAACCCATCGCTCAAAATCTTCAAATGATTGGCGCGCAGCGTTTCGCCACTTGAAGTGATGTCGGCAATCGCTTCGGCGGTTTCATTCTTCACCGTGCCTTCAGTGGCGCCCTGACTGTCGACCAATGCATAATCTGCAACCCCCCCCAGCCGCAGGAATTCGCGGGTCAGTCGGTGGTATTTCGTGGCGATGCGCAACCGGAACCCATGTGCCGCCCGGAATGCTGCTGCCGCCGCATCCAGATCATCCAGCGTATCCACATCACGCCAAGCCTGTGGCACAGCAATGATCAGATCAGCATGGCCAAAGTTCAATTCCTCAACCGGCTCAACCAGATGGTCCCAAAGCGCCAGTTTTTCTTGAACCAGATCGGTTCCCGTTACCCCCAGATGAATGCGCCCCGCCGCCAGTTCACGGGGGATTTCACCCGCAGAAAGCAAGATCAGCGATACATTCTCAATGCCCGCCACCGCCCCCGCATATTCGCGATCAGACCCGGACCGCTGCAAGGTGATGCCACGTGCGCCGAACCATTCAAAGGTCTTTTCCATCAACCGTCCCTTGGACGGCACGCCAAGTTTGATGGTCATTGCGCCGCCTCCAGTTCCAGCATCAGGCCAGGCCGCATCACACCGCCCACAGCCGGGATCGCATCACCCTGACCCAACCGTCGGGTCAATGCATCATAACGTCCGCCCGTGGCAATTGTCGGCAGATCGGCGCGCGCTGTGGCGCGGAACCCAAACACAAACCCGTCGTAATATTCCATCGACGCGCGCCCATAGCTGGCCTCGAAAACCAGAGCATTCGTATCAACACCGCGTGCGCGCAGCGCAGTCTCGCGGGCCGAGACCCCGGCAACCGCGCTCACGATCTGCGGCATATCAACCGCCAGATCGTGCAAGCGGCTGAGCGCATGCGGCATAGTTTCGCGAACATCCAACAGCGCCTCGATCAATTCAACCTGATTGGATGAAATCGCCGGAGTTGCCGCATCTTCTTGCAGCGCCGCAATGCGCGCCTCAATCTCTTTGGCAGAGCGTAAACCGATCACGGGCGCATCACATGCCGCCTGTCCCGCCAGCAATGCCTCACGGGTCGCGGGCATTGGGACACGGCCAGAAAACCGATCCAGCAACGCCCGAAACCGCCGGGGCCGCCAGATGTGCCGCATCAACGCGTGCTTGCGGCGGGCCGTGGTCTCAAGGCCATCTACCGCCGCCATCAATACACCGATATCCCCGGTCACGGCCCGCACGGGCAACCCCGCCAGCGCCTCTGCAATCAGGGCAAACACTTCCGCATCCGCCGCCGCCGGGTCGGTGCGATCGAACACTTCATAGCCGACCTGAATATATTCATTGGCCCGGTTCGGGTCGTATTCCTGTCGCCGAAACACTTCGCCTGCATAGGTATAGCGCGCCGGATCCGCGCCATGCGCCATGTGCATTTGCACCACTGGCACGGTAAAATCAGGCCGCAACATCTGTTCCCCGCGCAGCGCATCGGACGTCACATAGGCGCGCGCGCGAATATCCTCGCCATAAAGGTCCAGCAAGGTTTCAGCTGATTGCAGGATCGGCGGTTCCAAAACCGCAGCACCTTGGCCTTCAAAAACCGCGCGCAATCCTGCCGCTTTGACCAATGTTTCTGAACGCGTCGGCATCAGCGATACAGGTCCAAAATCTGGCGTACGCGTGCGACCATCTGATCACGCGGCACTTCGTATTGGTTGGTCAGGTCTTTCCATTCTTCGTGGGTCGCGTTTTCCGCGATCTTCGCGCCAAGGATCAGGTCTTTGATCTGCACAAGGTCCTTTTCATGCTCATCCGCGCCTTGAATAATCGCCACCGCACTGCCGCGCTTGTCGGCGTATTTGAGCTGGTTGCCAAAGTTCTTGGGGTTGCCAAGGTACACCTCTGCGCGGATACCGTCCTTGCGCAACTCTGCAACCATCGCCTGATAATCCGCCATGCGGGCTTTATCCATGACCGTTACGACCACCGGACCGTCAGCCGCCTTGTTCAAACGCCCCTTGGCATCAAGTGCCGCGAGCAAGCGGTCCACACCGATAGACACGCCCGTCGCCGGGACTTCCTGACCTGTGAAGCGTTTTACCAGATCGTCATACCGCCCCCCGCCCGCGACGGAGCCGAAGTTCCGCGTGCGGCCTTTTTCGTCCTGAATTTCAAAGGTGAGTTCGGCCTCGAAGACAGGACCGGTGTAGTAGCCGAGGCCACGGACGACGGAGGGGTCGATGACGATGCGGTCGGGGCCGTAGCCCGCCGCCTTGAGCAAGTCAACAATGTCAGTCAATTCGCTGACACCACTCATTCCAACCTCAGAACTTTCCACTGCGCCTCTTAGGTTTTTCAGCGTCTCGGCTGTGTCCTTGCCCTTGGATGTCAGAAACGCAATAACAGGTGCGATCTGAGCATCGGTGAGACCGACACCGTCGATATATGCCCCAGAAGCATCAAGTCGCCCTTTGCCTAGCAATTCACGCACACCGCTTTCACCAACTTTGTCAAATTTGTCGATTGTACGCAGAATGCGCGCTCTCCATTCACCCATGTCGTCCTGGTGATCGGGAGGGCCATCATGACTTGAAACGGTATTTGCATCGACAGCTTCCAGAACGCCATCCAAAACCTT
>JBPOFE010000246.1:0-2764 GCA_051252035.1 Sulfitobacter sp. | reverse complement strand
CCCACACTGCTTTGGTACGCCGCAATGGCCTTGCGGCTGTTGGGGCCGATCACGCCATCGGTGCCGTCTGTATCGAAGCCCTTGGCGGTCAATTTGCGTTGCAGGGTTACACGGTCGTCTTTGGTCAGGCCGAATTTGTCGGGGGGAAAGCTGCCTCGGATCGGGCCAGCGCCGCCAATGCGGTCGGCCAAATGGCCGACGCCGATCGCATAATTGTCAGAGTTGTTATAGCGTTTGATAGCGTTGAAATTGCTGGTGACGTTAAAAGTCGGCCCGCCTGCCTGCGGACGCAGGGCACGGCCCGCAGGTGCGCCATTGCCGACCTCGCCACCCCATTTGACGCCGCGGGTCCAACCGTTGCGCGATAGATACGCCGCTGTTGAGGCCAAAGCGTCTGAAGGGTCCTCGGACCAAATGTCGCGGCGACCGTCACCCGTGAAGTCCACGGCAAAGGCTTGATAAGATGTAGGGATGAATTGGGTATGACCCATGGCACCGGCCCATGATCCGGTCATGTTGGACGCGGATACATCTCCGTTTTGCAGGATTTTCAACGCCGCAATCAGTTGTTTTTCAAAGAAAACCCCGCGACGCCCATCAAAAGCCAGCGTTGACGTGGACGAGATCACCGGGACATCGCCACGACGTTCGCCATAATAGCTTTCCAAGCCCCAAACGGCGGTGACGATTTCAGCAGACACCCCGTATTTCGACTCAATCGCCGACAGCACGCTGCGGTGGCGGGCAAAGGCGGCGCGGCCTTTGCTGACGCGTTCGTCCGATGCGGCGATGGCAAGGTAGTCTTCCAACGTGCGGCTGAATTCAGTCTGATTGCGGTCACGTTTGATGACGCCGGGCAAATACCCCGCACCGCGAAAGGCGGTTTCAAGCGTGCCGGATGATATCCCCTGCCCTGCGGCGCGGGATTTGAAAGACGCGACCCAAGCGTCATAGCCTGCATTCGGCACCGGGCGCAGATCGGATGGCGCACTGCGCACGCGGGGGGCTACTGTGCCGACGCTGCCCGTGGTACAGGCCGACAGGCCCAATGCCGCCAGCCCTATTGCGAATGTTCTGCGTGATGTGGTCATGATGCCCGCCTTCGTTTGTTTTTGCCACCATACGTCAGGACAATCGTGGCGCAAAGCGGCGTTTGGACCTGTGGCAATGGTTTGCCATGCGGTTCCCAGCACGTCTGGACGCACAAAGCAGAAAACTTGCCTCAATCTCGTCACATCTGCTCCATTTTACCGCCGTGCAGGTCGGTTACGCGTGTGCCTCTAACGCTCTTTGTCCCGGTGATCGGGCCGAAGGAAAGACGCATGACCGCGCCGAAGCCAACAGGAGTATGACAGATGCCTTCAGGCTACCTCGTCACCCTCAACGACGGAACTCTGGACATCGGTGACAGCATCGGCGGCCCCTATACTTCTTTTACGGCGGCGTCGAATTACCCAAACGGCATTGATTACGGCGCTTGGAAATGGAGCGGTCAGCACGGTGGCGTCACATTTACGGAACACACCGCTTTTGGCTTTTACTTTCTTGCCGATGATGGGGCGATTTACTTCGTGCCAGAAGACGGCCCCGTTGATCAGCTTGACGCAGCCGTCGCATCGGATCCGCCGTTCTACACAACCCCGAACGGCATTGTCGAAGGCACCGATGGCGATGACACCATTGATCCCGGCTATGGCAACGACCCCGAAGGCGACCGCGTGGACAGCGCTGGCACACCCCACGGGACCAACGACGACAGCATTCGCGCGGGCGCGGGCAATGACAATGTCTTTGCCGCATTGGGCAATGACACGGTTGATGGCGGGTCGGGCAACGACACGCTTTATGGCTTCTCGGGCGACGATTCCCTGATCGGCGGGACTGGCGACGATTTTCTTGATGGTGAAGGTGGCGCAGATACGCTTGATGGCGGTGATGGCAACGACAGCTTAGAGGCGGGCGATGGCGACGATGTATTGCGCGGCGGCGCGGGCAACGATTCCCTTTGGGGGCGCGAAGGCAACGACATTATCGAGACCGGCGACGGCACCAATTTTGCCAATGGCGGCTATGGCGATGATTTGGTCAACGGCGGCAGCGGCAATGATTTCCTTGAAGGTTGGTATGGCGACGATACGATCAATGGCGGCGGCGGAAATGACTTTATCGATGCGGATATCGACAGCGACCTCGTGCATGGCGACGATGGCGACGACAGCATTCGTGGCGGCTATAGCAGCCATTCCGATACGCTTTATGGCGATGCCGGGAATGACAGCATCGACGGTCAGGACGGCGATGACCTGATCTATGGCGGCACCGGCGACGATCTGCTGGTGGGGTCGTATGGGAATGATACGATCTTCCTCGAAGACAATTTTGGCAATGACACCATTCAGGGCGACAGCAACACCATTCCGGGCCAGTTGGGGTTTGTCGGCGTCAACAATGACGCGCTTGATATGAGCGCGGTAACAACCGACACCACCGTTGATCTGCGCGATGTGAATGCACAGACGGGGACAGTCTCTGATGGCACCTCAACCGCGACGTTCATCGAGATTGAGAACATCATCCTTGGCGGTGGTCGCGATACTTTGTTGCTTGGCGATGGATCAGGCGCGGATGTGGTTCAGGGCTTTGATCTGAGCGACAGCGGCGACGGGACAAGCGTTGACCAATTGGACGTGACCACATTAACCGATGGCAATGGCAACCCGGTCACCAGCAGCGATATCGTGGTCAGCGACACCAATGGCGATGG
>JBPOFE010000245.1:0-2871 GCA_051252035.1 Sulfitobacter sp. | reverse complement strand
TGCGCAACGATACCGGAATGGATGCCGTGACCCCAGCTTGCCAGATTGGCGCGGGAGCCTTCGATCAGGATCGCGGCTTCATGGCCAAAATCACCGCCCGGCCCGCCGTATTCTTCGGGGATCGACGGGCAGAGCAACCCAAGCTCACCAGCCTGCGCCCATGTCTCGCGGTCCATCTGGCCCTGTTTGCGCCATTTCTCAAACTGCGGCGCCCATTCGGCAGTGATGAACTGTGCGGTCATATCCGCGATCATCTGGTGTTCGTCGGTCATCCAAGAGGAAGAGTTTGTTGTCGTGTTATTCATTTCAGTCCTCAAGGATTTTCGTAGTGCCAGCAGGAAAGTCGATACCTTTGAATTCGGGGTAGGCTTCGGTCAGAAAGAAGTTTTGCTTGAGATCATCCATGCGCATCAGATACCAAATCCCAGCTTCGGTAAAAGCTAACGTATTGTAATTACTTTCGAAACGGATGCCGTTTTCCAATGTCATGATCACCTGCGTTGGGATCAAAATATATGTTCGGCCAGTGGAAGTTTCGTCAGTTTTTGCTCCATCCAAATTGAGGATATAGGCCTCAATTGTCACGTCACTCATTTGCTCTTCGACTTTTTCTGACATCTCACGTGCCATGGCTTCTTTGTCCAAACCGATACGCTCGGCCAACATCTTGAGCATTTTAGGCGCTGCTATTTCCGTAACGATCTGATAATCGCCAGCGATCATCGCGCGTTCAACGCTCGCCACGCGGTCGCGAAGTGCCTTGTTTTCGGCCGTGGTAAACTCTTCCGCCGAGGCTTGGAGTGCAAAGACAGTAAAAGCAATAAGCAGGGCGATTGCTTTTTTCACTGCTTCCTCCCCTCAAGTTCCGAATTGAACAGCCGCAAGCGCGCTGTCAGGTTTTCTTCATTCATCACCGATTTGAAGTTTTCAAACAGAAATGAGAGTGCTTCGCCTTCGTCCAATCCTGCCTCAGCGCTGAATTTTTTCAGACTGCGATATCCGTCTTCGGTCATGGCGACGGGAAAACGGCGGGTCAGGCGAAAGCGTTTGGGCATATCTTCTCCGGTTTTGGGGTAGGGTGGGGACATGCCCCACCGCACCTTAAAAGTTTGCAGCCTCCAGCGCCATGACCGTATCCGCACCCGATTGAATGCGTGTCAGGTGCAGCGCCGTGGCGGGCAATTGCCGCGCCATATAATACCGCCCCGTGGCCAGCTTGGTTTCATAGAATGTGGTGTCTGACGCACCACCCGCAAGGGCGTCACGTGCCGCCAAGCCCATTTTTGCCCACATCAGGCCAAGGCAGACGTGGCCGAACATATGCATGAAATCGTTGGATCCCGCCAGCGCGTGGTTCGGGTTCTTCATGCCGTTCTGCATGAAATACATACCCGCGGCCTGCAAGTCCTTGCTTGCGGCTTTGAGCGGTTCGATGAAGTCTTTGTCGAACGCCTCGTCCGCACCCGAATTATCCTTGATGAAGCCTTTGACCAGATCAAAGAACGCCATCACATGTTTGCCGCCGTCCTGTGCAAGTTTGCGACCGACGAGGTCCAGCGCCTGAACGCCATTGGCACCTTCATAGATCATCGCAATCCGGGCATCGCGGGTGAACTGGGACATGCCCCATTCTTCGATATAGCCGTGACCGCCATAGACCTGCTGCGCCTTAACGGTCATGTCATAGCCTTGATCGGTCAGAAAGCCTTTGATCACAGGCGTCAGTAGGGACACCAACCCATCGGCATCTTTGTCATCCGCGCGGTGTGCGGCGTCGATCATCATTGCACCCCACAAAAGGAAAGCGCGGCCCCCTTCAACGAATGATTTTTGATCCATCAGCGAACGCCGGATATCAGGATGCACAATCAGCGGATCCGCAGGTTTGTCGGGAAACTCCGCCCCTGTCACCGCGCGACCTTGCAAACGGTCATTTGCATAGATTACCGCGTTTTGGTACGCGACCTCAGCCTGTGCCAGACCCTGCATGCCGACGCCAACGCGGGCTTCGTTCATCATGGTGAACATCGCACGCATGCCTTTGTGCTCTTCGCCCAGCAGATACCCGGTGGCCCCGTCATAGTTCATCACGCAGGTCGAATTGCCATGGATGCCCATTTTTTCTTCGATCGAACCAACAGCCACGCCGTTACGTTCGCCCAAGCTGCCATCCTCGTTCACCATGAATTTTGGCACGATGAACAAAGACACCCCTTTGATGCCCTCTGGACCGCCTTCGATCTTGGCCAGCACCAGATGAATGATGTTGTCGGCCATGTCGTGTTCGCCGGACGAGATAAAGATCTTTTGTCCGGTGATCTTATAACTGCCGTCGTCCTGCGGTGCTGCCTTGGTGCGCATCAGGCCCAGATCGGTGCCGCAATGCGGCTCGGTCAGGTTCATCGTGCCCGTCCATTCGCAAGACACCATTTTGGGAAGATAGGTGTCTTTCTGCGCGTCGGTCCCATGCACTAAAATCGCGGAGGCCGCACCATGTGTCAGGCCCTGATACATGGTAAACGCCTGATTTGAAGCCGAAAACATCTCGCCCACGGCGGTGCCAATGATATAAGGCATGTTCTGCCCGCCGTATTGCTCGGGCATGTCCAGACCGGGCCAGCCGCCTTCCTTGACCTGCGCAAAGGCTTCCTTGAAACCGGTTGGCGTATAGACAACGCCGTTTTCCAAGCGACAGCCTTCTTTGTCACCCACGACATTCAGCGGGGCCAGCACATCTGCGGTCAGCTTGCCCGCTTCTTCTAGAATTGCTGATGTGAAATCCGCCTCAAGCTCATCATAGCCCGGTGTCGTGGACTCAGTGACTTTCAGCACATCGTGCAACACAAATTGAAGGTCTTTGGTGGGGGCAAT
>JBPOFE010000244.1:0-2901 GCA_051252035.1 Sulfitobacter sp. | reverse complement strand
CCCGAACAACTGGTCTATATCCTGAACCACGCCGAAGATAAGGTGTTGTTCATCGACAAAACCTTTGTCCCGTTGGTCGCCGCGATCCGCGACAAGCTCGATCACCTGGACCATATCGTGTTGCTGGAGGCTGAGGTTGGGGATGCAGCGGATACGCTGCCGGGCATCATCGCCTATGATGATCTGCTGGCGCAGGGTGATCCAGCGCGTCAATGGCCTAGTTTAGATGAAAACACAGCTTCAAGCCTTTGTTATACCTCAGGAACCACTGGCAACCCAAAGGGCGTTCTCTATTCCCACCGCTCCACGGTGTTGCACAGCTTTGGCTCAAACCTTGCTGACAGTATCGGGTTTTCGGCGATGGATGTGGCGCTCATGGTAGTGCCAATGTTCCATGTCAATGCATGGGGCTCACCCTATGCCTGTGCCATGGTCGGCGCGCGGCTGGTGTTGCCGGGGCCGGGGCTGGATGGCCCGGCCTTGGTGGGGCTGATCGACGCGCATCGCGTTACCGTGGCACTCGGCGTGCCGACGATCTGGCTGGGTCTTTTGGGTGCGGCCAAAGCCGCCAATAGCAAACTGATCAGCCTGAACCGCACCGTCGTTGGGGGCTCTGCCTGTCCGCCGTCGATGATCGCAACTTTCCGCGATACCTATGATGTTGAGGTGATCCACGCCTGGGGCATGACCGAAATGTCGCCGCTCGGCACGGTCAACAAACCCTTGGCCAAGCACCGTGACCTTCCGGAAGATGCACGCCACAAACTACGCGAAAATCAGGGCAGGGCGGTGTATGGCGTCGAGCTCGAAATATGGGATGCAAACGGCAAGCCACTACCCCAAGATGGCAAGACCCAAGGCGATCTGATGACGCGTGGCCATTGGATACTCGACGCCTATTTCCGTTCCACATCTGAGGAAACCCTCACAAACGGCTGGTTTGACACCGGGGATGTCGCAACGATGGATGCGGATGGCTATGTCACCATCAAGGACCGCTCAAAGGACATCATCAAATCGGGCGGCGAATGGATCAGCTCGGTAGAGTTGGAAAACATCGCCATCGCGCATCCGCAACTGGCAGATGCCGCCGTGATTGGTGCAAAACATGCAAAGTGGGATGAACGCCCGGTGCTGGTCGCGGTTAAGGCCGAAGGCGAAAACCCCAGCGAGGCCGATGTGCTGGCGATCTACGAGGATAAGATCGCCAAATGGCAGACGCCTGACAAGGTGGTGTTTATGGATGTACTGCCCCGCAATGCCACGGGTAAGGTGCTCAAGCGCAATCTGCGTGAGACATTCGGGGACGTGTTATTGGCTTAGTTAGCTACGCCAGCGGTCCAGCTTTGGAATGCCTCGGGTGAACATCCACGCCATAAATTTTGGCATCCCTGATTTCTGCAAGGCGTCAACACAATGACTTTGGAACTCGGTCACTGTGACATCAGGATGCCGAAAGGCCCCGCCGTCATAACAAATCGAACAATATGTCGTGCTGTGGCTGCCATCCGCCTCTGTGCCACCGCCTTGCGGGTCTTTGGACAGCGGCATTCCGCAACTTTGACAATTCTTGGCCATCTCAATGCTCCCCTTGTATCTATCACCAGCAACATCTATAAACCATGGACCATTGTCAACACTTGGAGGATCACATGCGCATCGGTGAACTTGCCAAACGCGCAGACGTCAGCCGCGACACAATCCGATTTTATGAACGCCATGGATTGATCCGATCAGATATTGACCCGGATGCGGGCAATACCTACCGGATTTATCCCGAAGATGCTGTACTGACGCTGGATATCATTCGCGACGCGCAAGCCGCAGGGTTAAGCATTGCGGATATCACGGTTTTTCTTGGCCAGTTCATGGCGCAAGATCCGGATGCGATTGACGGACAGGCGTTTCTAGATGCCAAAATCAGCGAAGTATCCGCGCGGCTCAAGGCAGGCAAACGGTTTCGGGATATGTTGCTGCAAACCAAAGAGGCGCTCGCGCGGGCGCCCAGCGATGGCGTCAATAATCTAAAGAAGAATGGAGCGGGTAACGAGAATCGAACTCGTAACTAAAGCTTGGGAAGCTGCCGTGATACCTTTTCACCATACCCGCTTGCGCGTGCAGAGATATGATGGGGCCGCAGGCCCGTCAAGGCCAAGACGACAGGAGAATAGAGATGTACAAACCAAAAGGATATACCAGCGCCGCGCCCTATCTGATCGTGAAAGATGCACGCGCAACACTGGCTTTCCTCAAGGCGGTGTTTGATGCGTCCGAATTGCGGGTAATCCCTTGTAAAAATGACGATGGTATAATGCATGCCGAGGCCCGCATCGACGATACGGTGATCATGATAGGCGAAATGCCGAACGGGCCGGATGCGAACATCCATGTCTATGTTGCCGACCCGGAAACCACATTTCAGCGCGCGCTAAACCACGGCGGTACCGAAATTCAGCCGCTGACCGACAGCGGCGATGGCGACCTGCGTGGCGGCGTCAAGGATGGCGATGGCACCACATGGTGGATCGCCAAACAACTTGGTTAAGCGCTTTTGGCCGTGAAAAAGTTGATCTCAGCCGGAATTTGCAGACCCTCAGGCCCATCAAAAGGCGCGAATACATCTTGCAGCATCTCACGCAGCGCCGCGACCTGAGCCGCCTCCGCCTCAAAATGGCTGATCGCGGCGTCTGCCGGGCCGATGCTCAGCACCATATCGGCAAAATCCGCCAGATTGCCCTGTGGCGTCAACATGATCTCAGCCGTGTCACATTGTGCATCCTTTAATCCCGCTTGGGTTAGAATGCCCAACACCCGATCCGGGTCACGAAAAGCAAAAGGGCCGGGCAAGTCAGGATCGACTTTTGGCGGAGCGCCGATGATGCTGCGCGCCGCTTGCGCTGG
>JBPOFE010000243.1:0-3030 GCA_051252035.1 Sulfitobacter sp. | reverse complement strand
ACGACCTTTGATTTGAACTTTGACACAGCCTTCAACCATTGGACCCGCGCCCAAGACCTGTCCACCGCGTTGGACCATGTATTGCAAGACCCAGCGTTCGCGCCCCTCATCGACACCTCACGCATTTATGCCACAGGTTTTTCCTACGGTGGATGGACCGCCCTTTCGCTTGGCGGTGTTCGGGGCAATCGCGACGGCTTTTTCAACTATTGCGAGGCTGCGGGGCCAGGGTCTCAGTTTTGCGCTGAGCTGGAGACAAACGGCGTCGACATCAATGCAATAGATCAAGAAAAATATGAAGCATCTTACAAAGATCGACGGATCAGCGGCATCGCTGCCATCGATCCGGGGCTGACTTGGGATATTGCGCCCGAGGACGTTCGGGATGTGACTGCACCGCTTCTTCTAATAGGGTTGGGTGAAGGGGCCGATAGGTTGAATGCAACAGACACTAGTGCCTTTGGCAGTGGTTTTGAGGCACTGGTGCCTCAGGCCACAGCGATGACCATTGCACCCGCAATGCACTTCACGGCACTAGGATTGTGCAAGCCCGCCGGGGAAGCCATTTTGATTGAAGAACAGGACGACCCTGTTTGTACTGATCCCGTGGGAACGGACCGGGTGCAAGTTCTCGATACCATTATCGACGCCTTGGCAGATCACTTTGATCTAAAGTGACAGTTATTCCGGCGACTACATTTACATCTTGTGGCCCAGCACATCCACACAATACCTTTTAACGGCCCGCCGGTACTTCGCCAATCGGCGGGCCCTGCCCGCCTTTGTTCTACCTACTTTGATCCGCACCAGACTGTTTTTATCTTATATCTAAACTTGGTGTCTTCGCGTGACCGTCACAACTTTTGCTGACGCCGCTTCATCGTTTTTGAACCCCCGTAACTGGCGAGGTCGATGAGGCGCCTAAATGTCGGGCATTCTAAATGTGACGGGGCCGGGCAATCTGCTACATGCCGCAATGTATCGCGCAACGCTGTCAATTCGCGGATCTGCCGATCCAGCTTATCCGCACGAATGCGAAGATCTTGCCGGGGCACTTTCGGTGATCCATCAAATGCAAACATCCCTGAGATATCCTCAAGCGAAAAGCCTGCCATTTTACCCATCGTGATCAGGGCCAACTGCAACAAGACATCCGGTGCAAACTGCCGTCGTAGCCCGTGTCGGGCCACCGACGAAATGAGGCCGATTTCATCATAATACCGCAGCGTCGATGTCGGTGTTCCGGTCTTTTGTGAGACCTCGCCTATATCCAACAGTTTCATACTTGACCTCAAGTTGACTTGAATTCGTAAAGTCATCTTCCAAGACGATTCTGACAAGAGGAAAAAGAAATGAGGCACACCAAGGCAAATACATCGAAGAGTACGAAACCGGGCGCCTTGTTCTGTTTGTCTCTTTCCATGCTGCTGGCCTCACTCGGCACCAGCATTGCCAATATCGCCTTGCCAGCAATCGCCAAGGACTTGAATGCGCCGTTTCATCAGGTGCAATGGGTGGTGATCGCTTATCTCACGACGCTGACTCTGTTTTCTGTGCTGGCTGGGCGATTGGGAGATCGTTTTGGACGACAGCAGATGCTGGTGTTTGGGCTTGTCCTCTTCGCGATGGCCTCTGCTTTTTGCGGGCTGGCGCCCAGCCTTTGGGTGTTGAGTACGGCACGGTCCCTTCAGGGTATCGGCGCTGCGTTCCTGATGGTGTTGACCATCGCGCTTGTGCGCGACGTTTTCGGGACTGAGCGCGTAGGCCGGGCTATGGGCCTGCTGGGTACGATGTCAGCGGTCGGAACGGCGCTGGGTCCATCGCTGGGTGGGATGTTGGTTGGCAAGTTTGGTTGGCACGGGGTCTTCTTCATCTTGGTGCCAATCAGCCTGATTGCCGCTGCAATGGCCGTTCGGCTTTTGCCCGCGGGTGCTGCGTCGGTGAAACCGTCACGGTTCGGGCTATCCGCTTTACGGACCAGCGGCGCGATCCCCGGCCTAGCGGCAAATCTGCTTGTGGCGAATGTGATGATGGCCACTTTGCTGATCGGCCCCTTCTTTTTGGGCCAGTCGCTTGGGCTGCACGCCGCGATGGTGGGTTTCGTCATGTCAGTCGGACCGGTCATCTCGATCTTTTTCGGCGTGCCATCAGGTCGGCTCGTGGATGCCTGGGGGTCGGCGCGCGTTCTGTCGCTTGGGCTCATAGCTCTGGCCACCGGTGCCTTCGCGCTCGCATTGCTGCCAATTGCATTCGGCGTAATTGGCTACGTTGCCGCAATCAGCATCCTGACACCGGGATACCAGTTATTTCAAGCCGCCAACAACACCTTGATCATGGTCGGAGTTTCAGCAGATCAGCGGGGGACAATTTCAGGCTTGCTCAGCTTGTCCCGCAATCTTGGCCTTATTTTCGGTGCTTCCTTTATGGGCATGGTTTTTTCTTTCGGGATCGGCACCCGCACCCTCAAGACCGCATCTGCGGACGCGATTGCCAACGGGATGCAACTCGCATTCGTAACCTGCGGGGCATTGGTCGTTGTGGCTTACTGGCTTTCGCTGAAGGGCAATATCACTGCTGAGACAGTCTCGAAGCAATTGTAAGAAAAGTCGCTGTATGCAGATGTCTCCCATGTCCGTTTTGTATGGCCCAAGACCACAAAATTACAGAATTTCGAATACCCTAAATAGAAATGCTAAGCTGCTAATTTGACGGTCAACGCAAACTCACCATTTAAGAACTCTGACAAGCATAGGAGCTCTAAATCGGCAACCACTGCTTGTGTTGCAGAGGGGCCGTGATGCAGTGATCTGTTGAGGCCTCAAACACTGATGCAACCCGGAGGACGGTCGCGTCATCCTTCTTGCGACCGACAATTTGAAGCCCCATTGGTAATGTGTCGATCTCACCGACTGGGACACTAATGGCAGGATGGCCCGACAGATTGAATGGTATAGTCCGCATTTCGGTCCAGATAGTTTCGCTTGCGTCAAAATGCGCAAAACGCGGCGCAGGCGTTGCAACGGTTGGTAA
>JBPOFE010000242.1:0-3031 GCA_051252035.1 Sulfitobacter sp. | reverse complement strand
TCGTTAGCGCCGCCCCCGCCTTTTGGATCGGGCAAGAGTTGCATGACGATCCCACGTGCGCGTGACAGGGCCGCAGGATCACTGGTCGCAACCTCCCCAATGATGTCATCCAGCGGGTTGATTTTGGTACTGGTGGCGGGGTTCTTAACGTCAATGACGAGGACATCATGGCCAAATTTCTTCGCCCGATGGGCGTGCGTCATCAAATACAATTCACGTTTGATATCAGTGATCAACGCACTTTCGGGACTTCCCATCAATATGTTGATGATCGCAGCAGTGGACTTGCTAGATCCTGATGGGCCTACGATTAGGTGATGGGTTTCAGTCCAAAGCCATAGCGCTGTATTATGAACGGTGCCAATGAACCTCGCCCCTTTCTTACGCCGATGCAATCGCTCTTTGCGCACCTCACGCTCGGTCATGAGTCCGGCGGAGCCTTTGGTGGTATTTGGTCGAAATATCCGCATTCTGCGAAAGTTCCGCCCACCCCACGCAAGGATTTGTGGCAGCGACTTGCCAAACCCGAGTGCGACCAGCCCCAACCCGAACCACCACAAACCGCGCAGCACGGGATCATAAAGCCGATCCAACGGATATTGATAGAGGCCATAACCAATCGCCGTTGTCGCCAAAAGCCGCCCAAAGGCGCTGTCTTTTTGCTGAGACATCTCATGTCCTTTCAAACCAAAAGGCGTCCCGCGACATGCGAAACGCCTTTTCAGAATTGGGCTGTTGATATGAACGGACGGGCTTTTGGTGGGCGGATTAGGATGCGCCTTCGGGCCATTGGCAGTTATTTTGCAATGCGCGCATCTCGGCAGGAGATAGGCCAACGTTCCTTAGTTCTGTTTCGGTGAAGTTAGGGTTCGTGACCCGCATCGCAGCATCCATGTGATCGAGGTTAAATTGCAAATGACCTGCTGAACCCTTTCTGTATTGCTGAAAGTAGCAATGCGCCGAAGTGAGCGTATTTGGATCGAGGAGGGAAGCATAGGTATGCCCGGTTTGAACGATCCTTGAGCCGACGCGGCGCTCCAGAAACACCACATAGGAAGACGCGGCATGATCCAATGAGGAGAGGCGCTCCAAGAGCGCCTCCATTTCATCGTTCCGCCCTTGCAAAGCCTCTAGCTTTGCGCGTTCGATCATAAGTTCTTGTCGGAGGCAGGTTTCTGATACCCCGAGATGGCATGTGATCCCTTCGATCACGCGTTCCTCACCGAGTAAGCTGATCACAATCAAGAAGGTGACGATGGAAACTGCCGCTGCGATGGCCGTCAAAAGCAGTGTGATAGCGGCAGTGCGCCCCAGAAATTTAAGCATGTTCATTCCCCTTGGTTGGTGACGTGATGGCTGTGGCGTGACGGCGTCCGGCCTTGGCGGCACGGAAGAACAGCAAGACCCACATTTGAAACAGGTCGATGCCAATTGCCGCCGCCATGATTGGCGTAAACCGAAACGCATGTGTTGCAATCGCTTCGATGTAATCCGGCGACCGGATGACGGTGCGCTCCGGCACGGGCTGAGAGCGTAGATGTTGCGTGACGCGGTTGGTGCTGATCACCAGCCCCGTGATGCCCTCCCGAATACCGCGCACCGTTTCGACCTGCGCACGGGTGAAGGTCGAGTTTTGACCAAGTTCGGTAACACTCGCCTGAACCTGTTCTGCACCAGCGGTGAGAACTTCGGTCAGATCAGCCGCCCGCAGACGTTGCAGCGCAGTTGTCAGCGTATCGCCAGCCGCCAAGAAACGGTCCTCGCGGCCCAGCACGGCGGTTTCACGATCCCGAACGGCTTGACGCATCAATTGCAGCGCCGACCGGGCTTCTATCACCGCCTGATCTGTCTCCGTCAGCGCCGCTTCCATCGAAGCCACAAAACTACGCGATTGCTGACAAAGGCTGCTCAAGGCAAATGCAACCGGGCCAGAGCCAGCGCCCGTGCCGGACACCAACCCGCCCCTCAATTCCTGATCTGCGGCAGGACAGGCTTTGTTCGCCTCAGCCTGCCATCCCGGCAAAAGCTGGATGACACCTTTGGAAACCGTTTCGAGCTGATCAATCGCATAGGATGACTCTTCGACAGTCACACGCCAATCGTGGACCTTTGAGGCCGGGCCAGCGAGAGCGGTGACGTTGCTCAACGTCGAGATTGAAAACGTCATGCACAGCATGATGACGCCAAGTCCCAACATCCCTGCACTTGCTGGCCGCGTTCGCGCTTCGCTGCCGTAGACAGCGATCAAATTCCAGCCAACCATAAGGATAGCCGCCGTCGCCATGGTCAACAGAATGGCTGAGCCTTGGATCATTGTAGATGATCCGCCAACCTCATTTAGAAAGAGCTGTGTGCCGCTGTAGGTCGCATACGCAGACACGATACTGATAAGGCCAAAGACAAGCGCCGTCAGAACGACGACATAGCCCTCAGACCTATCAAAGCCGTTTGGTTTCGATTGCGCCTGCCCGGTATCTAACGTTGCGGCTGTCGTGGTGTGTTCATGTTCCATGGGAACCTCCGAAAAATAAGCGGATCAAGATTCCGCTTCTTCGGGGTAGATTGGTGGCCTCGGCCCTGCGGGCCGAGGCGGGTCACATCATGGGCGGAAGTTGTCTTCCCTTGCACTGACGAGCAACACTCAAGAGGTCCGCTCTAAGCTCAGGATAGCGACGCCAATCAATGACAAGGCTATTCCGCAGAGTTGAAGACGCGTCAGAGATTCACCAAATGCAAGCCAGCCCATCGCAATAACAGCCAATGTGCCAAGTGATGTGGTCAACACCGACACGACCGCCAGTTCACGACCAGAGGCAAGAAATGCCAAAAATGGCATCGCTGTCGCTGCCCAACACAGACAGCCCGCGATAGCTGCCGCGTGATTTCCCGATGCCTCGGCAAATCGCAAAAGCACCACGCCAGTGACGTTCAAAACGGCACCAGCGAGCAAGAGCCCCAAAGACCAGAAAAATTGTCCCATGTCACACACTCCAAATTTAAAAGCCCGTTCTGAAAATCTCAGAACGGGCTT
>JBPOFE010000241.1:0-3044 GCA_051252035.1 Sulfitobacter sp. | reverse complement strand
ATAACGCGCACCAGCGGCGACAGCGGCATCAATGCCCGCACGGCTGCGCAACCCGCAGATTTTTACATTTGTATTTTCAGGCATGGTCAGGCAGCCTCAGCTGGCCTCGTCAAGCAGGGCCAGCACCTCGTCTTTGCCCTGATGCTTCTCGCCCTTGAGCCGCGCCACTTCACGCTCAAGCCGACGCATCTCGCGGGCTTGCTTGGCGGCCTCGGCACGTTGGCCATATTCGCGGATCCATTCCCAGACAAACCCAACCAGCAGGCCCACAACAATGCTGCCCAAGATCACAAGAAACAGCGGCATTTCCACAGATGGGTTCAACGCAAACCATCCCGACACTTCCGTCGGCAGGATCTTAAGCGGCACAATTGCCCGATTGGCCAAAGCGACCGAAATCAACGCCACCGCAAAGATGGCGATACAAATGTAGCGAACGTAACGCATTAGCTTTTCCCGTTTAACCGATCCCGCAACAATTTGCCGGTCTTGAAGAAGGGTACATGTTTTTCTTCGACATTCACAGATGCGCCAGTACGTGGGTTGCGCCCGATACGGGCGTCCCGCTTTTTCACTGAGAATGCGCCAAACCCGCGCAGCTCAACCCGATCACCTTGCGCCATCGCACCTGTGATCTCATCAAAGATCGTGTTCACGATCCGCTCGACATCCCGCTGGTAAAGATGCGGATTATCATCTGCAATCTTCTGAATCAGTTCTGACCGGATCATCGCTATATCCCCCCCGAGATGTGTCTATTTGTTTAGGCTCGCCCCCGACTATAGAAAGAAACATGCCGCACGGGAATAGCCAGCAATGGGGTTTTCACCATTGAAACCCCTGTTTTTTCGCGCTTTTTGTTGGACATGAAGCATCTGGACTGGCGAATGGGCCTGTGACACGCCTCACAACCCAACATCTCTCAAACGATTCGCAGCGTTTGATCCGCTTGGTCGCAGCCCCTCAACCAGTGGTTTTCTGCCCGGCACATCGACAAGCCTAAGGGGCAGGCTGACGCTGATCCCGGTAGGCGGCTGGGGACATTCCGAACTTGCTTTGAAATGTTCGGTAAAAGTTGGACCGGGTCAAAAACCCGGATTGCTCCATGACCTGTGCCACGCTTTCCTCGCCATTTACCAATAACGCCGCCGCGTGGTCCAACCGAAAATCGTTGACGTATTGCGACACATTCATGCCGCAGCTTTGGTTGATCGCAAGCGACAGGTTCCGCGTTGGCACATGCAGGCGCTTGGCCAAGCGATCAATAGACAGGTCCGTATCAAGATAAAGTTTTGTTTCTTCCAGAAATGCGCGCGCCCGTTGCTCCAGCGGATCAGCATGCGGATCAGGGGCGCTGCGATGGGGCGTGGTGTGGCGCGCCCTGCCCGCAGCAATGGCAAAGAGTGTCATCAACAACAGCACAACCATCACAACAGCGCTGCCTGATAACAGCGACAATGTGCTGTCAGGTCGTTGAAACGCGAAACTCAGAGCGATTGCCGTGTCACCGATCAAAAAGATGATCAGCAGTGCCGCCGCCGCCAACATCCACCAGCGCAGCGATGCCACTAATTCGATCCGTGCCTGCGACAAATGATTGATGCCCTTTGACCAAAGCAACAAAAGCGCTGCAGCATAAACAAGATAGCTAAGCCCTATGAACCCATCCAGATACCCCATATGCGCGGCCGTCAGGATGGAGAGTACCGCCCCGCACACGGCGATCGCAAAATGCACCATCTGCGCCGTACGGTAGCGCCTGCCACCTACCGCCAACCCCAAAAACGCCAGATACAGGCAGGGTCCGACAAACAATGGGATCACCCGCTGGAAAGGGATCAGCCCCTGAACCCCATAGCCAAACCGCAAGCCCACCAACAGCGACCCCGCCGCGATCAGTACAAAGAACAACCGCAATAACAGATTGGTCCGGCGTACCCCGGTGTCGATCCGGCTCACAAAAAACGCCGCGAACACAGCCAGCAGAAATGTCAGCATCGGCAGTGGAAACGCGATCATGTTGCCCTCCATGTCATGCCCTTTTGTGTGGTTCTGCCCCGTAAATACCATTTGAAGCAGTCAAACCAACCCTGCCAACAGTTTTTCAACAAATTCCGCCGCCCCCAAGTCATGGCTGGCAAAAGGTGCGTCTAAAACAGAAAAAGCCCCGCCATTTCTGGCGGGGCTTTGGATTTTTTAAGCGCCCAGGCTTACTTTTCGTCGTCGCCCTTCAGCGCCGCGCCAAGGATGTCACCCAAGGAGGCACCAGAGTCGGACGAGCCGTACTGCTCAACCGCTTCTTTTTCTTCAGCAATCTCGCGGGCTTTGATCGACACGCCCAAACGGTGCGCTTTCGCGTCCACGTTTGTGATGCGCACATCGACCTTGTCACCCACGCTGAAACGCTCAGGGCGCTGTTCGGCACGGTCACGTGACAGATCAGAGCGGCGGATAAAGGCTTTCATGCCTTCATATTCCACTTCGATCCCGCCATCTTCGATGGAGGTCACGGTCACGGTCACAACAGAGCCACGCTTCACGCCGCCAACGGCTTCGGCAAACTTGTCGCCGCCAACGCCTTTGATCGAGAGGCTGATGCGCTCTTTCTCAACGTCAACTTCGGACACGACTGCCTGAACCATATCGCCCTTGCGATAGTTCTGGATGGCTTCTTCGCCACGTTCGTCCCATGACAGATCGCTGAGGTGAACCATGCCGTCGATGTCGCCGTCGAGACCAACAAACAGACCGAATTCGGTGATGTTTTTGACTTCGCCTTCGACTTCTGTGCCCTCGGGGTGGGTTTCTGCAAACACTTCCCATGGGTTGCGCATGGTCTGTTTCAGACCCAAGGAAACGCGGCGCTTGGCACCATCGATTTCCAGAACCATGACTTCGACTTCTTGTGAGGTCGACACGATCTTGCCGGGGTGTACGTTTTTCTTGGTCCAAGACATCTCGGACACGTGCACCAGACCTTCAACGCCCGGTTCCAGCTCAACAAATGCGCCGTAATCGGTGATGTTGGTCACACGACCAGTGTG
>JBPOFE010000240.1:0-3083 GCA_051252035.1 Sulfitobacter sp. | reverse complement strand
CCGATGCCCCAGATGATCGTCAGATAGAGACACCACAGCCACCAGCGCGGCAGCGGGTTGTTCAGTTCCTTGATGCCGTCCCATTCGTGGCCGGTGGTTTCAATGCCGGTGACATCATCAACGGGTTTGGTGTTGCCGGGTGGGATTTTCTTATCGGTCATTGCGGGGTTCCGATCTTGGTGCTGTCGTCGCCGCTGTTGCGCGGTGATGTTGTGTCATTGCGAAACGGGATGTTGGACGTGTCGCGGTGTGTCTGGCGGCTGCCGGGGCGGAAGGCCCACAAAATCACACCAAGAAAGAACAACGTCATCGCCAGCAACATCCAGCTGTCCGCGAATTGGCGCATCCATGAATAAGTTTCCATTGTCTGACCTCCTCTAGCGGCTGGCGTCTGGTGTGAAGGTTGAGAAATCCACAAGCGTGCCGAGCATTTGCAGATAAGCGACCAGCGCATCCATTTCGGTGATGCCCGCCTGGCTGTCAAAATTGCGCACCTGTGCGTCAGGATAGCGTTCCAACAACCCGTCATAATCGCTGTCTGGATCAGATTGAGCGACGAAATCCGCTGCCGCATTTTCAACCATCTCGTCCGAATACGGCACCCCAACGGCCCGGTGGGTCTTGACCAGATCCTCCACATGGGTGGCCTCGATCGGGGTGCTGGCCAGAAACGCGTATTTCGGCATGATCGATTCCGGCACCACGGATTGCGGGTCCATCAGGTGATCAACCTGCCAGCCATCCGAATAACGCCCGCCAACCCGCGCGAGGTCAGGCCCGGTGCGTTTGGACCCCCATTGGTGCGGGTGATCATACATTGATTCCGCTGCCAATGAATAATGGCCATAACGGTCGACCTCATCCCGCATCGGGCGGATCATCTGGCTGTGACAGGTGTAACAGCCCTCGCGCACATAAATCTCGCGTCCCGTCAGCTCAAGCGGGGTGTAGGGGCGCATGCCCTCAACTTTCTCAATCGTGTTCTCAAGATAGAACAGCGGCGCAATCTCGACGATCCCGCCGATGGTGACAACGCCAAGCGACAGCACCATCAACAAGGTGGCCGAGCGTTCGATCATCGCGTGGCGCTTGAGAAAGCCAGTTTCGGGGGGCAGTTCGTTCGGGATTTCACCAGGCACATCCGACAGGGTCGATACCTTGGGGTCCTTCTCGGAAGCTGCGATTTTTGGGTTCTTTGCCATGATGATATATCCTTATTCGGCCGGCACACCGACGGGGGCGATCACTTTCGCGCCTCCGCGGATGGTCATCCACATGTTCCAAATCATGATCATCGCACCGCTCAGGTACATGACCCCACCCAAACCGCGCACAACGTACATCGGGAATTTCGCAGAAACGGTGTCAGCGAACGAGTTCACGAGGAAACCCTGCGCATCGACCTCACGCCACATCAAACCTTCCATGATGCCAGTGACCCACATCGATGCCGCATAAAGCACGATGCCGATGGTCGCCAACCAGAAGTGCCAGTTGATCGCAGACATGGAATACATCTGCGTGCGCCCCCAGAGCTTGGGTGTCAGGAAATACAATGCAGCAAAGGTGATCATCCCGTTCCAGCCCAAGACGCCGGAATGCACGTGACCAATCGTCCAGTCGGTATAGTGCGACAGAGAGTTCACCGCGCGGATTGACATCATCGGACCTTCAAAGGTGGACATGCCGTAGAACGCAAGGCTGATCACCATCATCCGAATGATCGGGTCGGTGCGCAACTTGTCCCATGCGCCATTCAGCGTCATCAAACCGTTGATCATGCCACCCCATGAGGGCATCCACAGGATGATTGAGAAAACCATGCCAAGGGTTGCCGCCCAATCGGGCAGGGCGGTGTAATGCAAGTGGTGTGGACCCGCCCAGATATAGAGAAAGATCAGCGCCCAGAAGTGAATGATGCTGAGCTTATAAGAAAACACCGGACGCCCGGCCTGCTTGGGCACGAAATAGTACATCATGCCAAGGAATCCCGCCGTCAGGAAGAAGCCAACTGCGTTATGACCGTACCACCACTGCGTCATGGCGTCTTGGACACCCGAAAACAATTGCACAGACTTCGATCCCAAAAGAGAGACGGGCAGGGACAGGTTATTGACCAGATGAAGCATCGCCACGGTGACGATAAAGCTCAGGAAAAACCAGTTGGCGACATAGATATGCTTTTCGCGGCGGTTGATCAGCGTCCCCATGTAGATGGCCAGATAGGACACCCAGATGATGGTCAGCCAGATATCAACATACCATTCAGGTTCGGCATATTCTTTTGACTGAGTGGCGCCCAACAAATAGCCGGTAGCAGCCAGCACGATGAACAGCTGATAGCCCCAGAACACAAACCAACGCAGATTGCCGCCCCAAAGTCGCGACGCACAAGTGCGTTGCACAATATAAAACGACGACATGATCAACGCGTTGCCACCAAAGGCAAAAATTACCGCTGAAGTGTGAAGCGGGCGTAAACGGCCAAAGTTGCCATAAGGCTGCGCCCATTCAAAATTGAGGCTGGGGAAGGCCAGTTGAAAGGCGATGAATGTGCCAACCAGAAACCCGACAATACCCCAGAACCCTGTGGCGATGACCCCGGCCCGGACAACATCGTCCATATAACCGTTGGCATCAATGCCACTGCGCGGTGGCTCATCGGTGTTGCGCAAAACCCAGATGAACATGCCCACCGCGATCACCATGATCAGCAGTGCATGAACCTGATAGGCCAGATCACGGCCCCAATCGGCCCCAATGGCCGCAAATACTGCGATCAGCGCAAGCGCGATCAGTTTGACATAATCAGACGTCATTTCGTGTCCCCTTTTTGCGCCGCAGGTCTATTGGTGACCCAACAGTCAGGCGTCAGCAGTGCGTATTGCGGCAGAAATGACAGCCCGGGCGGGGGTGGTCTTTGATCTGAGTCAAAGTCTTGGGTCTTTGTTTTGGGTTTAAGTCAAAGAAAAGCGCCGTAAAGCACGGCACGCTGCCGCCTATGGCATTCAGAGAGGACACTCATGTCAATTCAGACCGTCACAACGATTCTGACCCATCAACGTGACGCAGATGAACAGCTT
>JBPOFE010000024.1:0-29003 GCA_051252035.1 Sulfitobacter sp. | reverse complement strand
AACGCGCGGTTTGTGGAGGAGTTGGATGTTTGAGGGCAAAGTTAAACGATGATAAATCCAAGAAATCTATGGATTGTTATGTCATCGGCCGTGGCATTTCTTGCCGCATCTGTATCGATAGCGAGTCAGTTTGAAGAATTCCAACCCGCTCTACGTTCTCTGTCTCAGCACCACATCAGTATCCGCACGCTGCTGCTTTTGCTTCTATTAATAATTGCAGCAACACTACCTCCACTTTTGATGTACAATCGATTATATAAGGCCCGAGCAGTTATCAAAAACCAAAATCAACAAATCTCTGATTTTGAGCGCCAATTTCGAACATCAGAAATAGAGCGCATGACAGACGTAATATCTGGAATTCCCAATCAAGCGCAATTCAGTAAAGACCTAGAAAATATCGTTGCAAAGACCAGCGCTTTGACGCCGTTTCACATGATATTTATGGATTTAAGTGACTTTGGTAGCGTCAATAAGAAATTTGGTTATGACGCAGGAGATGATGTAATAGAGTACTTCGCGCAATCTGTTTATGATGGAATGCGTAGAAATGAAGAGTTTTACAAACTGCCTTTTGACGAGCGGTTAGAAGATGGCGAGCATTGGAAAAGAGCTTATCGCAAGTACACCGGTGGCGATGAATTTATCTTCCTAATCTCAGGCACTGAGCCAGATGCAATAGGATTCCTGACTAGACTTCAAAGAAGAGTTGCCAAGGAACTCAATCCTCATATTCAACACGAAATTCTTAAATCTGCTGAATGGTCACTCAGCTTTTCAGCAGCGGTGATTCCAATTCATCTAAACGACACCGAAACGGATATTTTTCAGCGCGCTCACGAAGGTATGAGAAAAGCTAGGCAGCCTGGCAACAAAATGCGCGTGTTCTGGGCCAGCAAGAAAAGAGCATCTGATATTGATAAAGATCATTGGTCTTATAAGTTCTATCTGGAGGCCGAAGAGTGGTTTTTTGATACGAAATAGTAGTGAGTTTGATAGTGGGGTAAGATACCTCCTTGCCTAATGTTGGTTTAGCGTAGTTTGCGGACTGCGCCTTTCACAAATCTCCCCTTGCCACCTCCCGCAAAATCCCCCCCTACTACACCCATGATCCGCGCGCTCCTCATCCTTCTGCTTCTCGCCTCCTGTGGCCGGCCCCTCACGGACAACGAGCGCGCCTATATCCAGAGCATTCACGGCGACAGCCTCAACCTCGACCGGGTGCGTCTGCACGACGGTGCGCCCACGAAGGCCGTGACATTCCGGCGCAAACCGCGCCCGCGCACGACGTGTCGCGAACTCATCTTACCCCCGGCGGAAGAGGCAATTGTTACCACCAAACCCGCCGCTGTGGCGCTGTGGAATACCGTGTTGTTCGACAAGGATTGGTATCTGGATGACTATCTGCCGGATTATCCCGACAAGATCGGGCTCATCGCCGCGATGTTGTTGTCGCACGAGCTGACCCATGTCTGGCAATGGCAAAACCGCAAGACAACGGGCTATTCCCCGCTGCGTGCGGCGTCCGAGCATGGCGGTGGCGTGGACCCTTATCTGTTTGATATCAATACAAATACCAAGTTCGGGGACTTCGGGTATGAACAACAAGGTTCCATCGTTGAGGAATTTGTCTGCTGCCGCGCCTTGGCCCCGCAAGCGCCGCGCACCAAGCGGTTACACAAGCTGATTTCCGGCGCCATGCCCGTGGCCCCGCTGCCGCAAAGCCGTGAGTTTGATGTGCGGTTGCCGTGGGATGGGGTCGAGTTGAAGGGTATATGCGGTTAGCGCTGAATGCTCTCCAGATACGCCAGCAACCCGGCCAATACACGCGGCGTTGGGGTCAGCACACCATCCACCTCAACCGGCACCAGATCATCGGCCATTGCGCCACCGAATTGCGGCATCACGCGGGCCAGATGGCCTTGCTCGGGATCGCCATAGATATAGCTGAGCGCGCGGGCGGTCGGGAAAGTGCCGCCATTGCTACGCGCCAACTGCGTCAAATCAGTAGGGGCTGGCTCCAACCCCGTCGCTAATGCACCGTTCCCGCGCGCACCGGTCCCATGGCATGACACACAGTTTTCCGCAAAAAACGCCCTGCCCTCTGGTGCTTCTGGCATGGTGTTTGGGGTGCAGGCGATAAGACCCATCAGGGTCGCAGCGGATGTAACGGTCAAAAGCGAGCGCATCAGAATAACCTTTGTATCAGGGGCATATGTGTTGATCCATGCTTGCCGATCTGCATGCGCCCCGCCATGATCCAGATCAATTGATCGAAACAAGGAACGCGGCCATGGCGCAATATGCCTTTATCATGTTTATCGCTGGGGTCGGCATTCCGGTGCTTGCAGCATTGAACGCAGCGCTTGGCACGCGCATCGGATCCCCGGCGGCGGCTGGTACGGTGTTGTTTTTAATAGCATTTTCCGCCAGCCTTTGTGTGGCACTGATGACGGGACCACAGGCGTTCGCCCGTTTCGCGGGCGTGCCGAAACATCTGTTTTTAGCCGGACTATTGGTGGCGTTCTATGTGTTATCGATCACGTATATCGCGCCGCATTTTGGGGTCGGTAATGCGGTGTTCTTTGTGTTACTGGGCCAGTTGGTATCCGCCGCCGCCATTGACCACTTTGGCCTGTTCGGCGCGCAGGTTTCACCGCTGGGGCTGGCCCGTACTGGTGGCATAGCGTTGATGGCGGCAGGTGTCTGGCTCACTCAGCAGGTTTAACCCGCAAACCCTTTGATCTGTGCCCAGACCGCATCGGTGACCTCAACGGGGTCGGAGGGCTGTTTGCCCTGCCCCGGCATCCGCGCACCATCATCTTGAGAAGCGGCCTCGGTCAGATCGGCCAGCCGTGCCGTAAAATCGTTCGACGCTGACGGGTCAATGATGATGTAGTATTGGCCCAGATCATGCGGCGCACCTTCGGGCGCTTTCAGCGGTTTGACATCCTTGGACAAAACCCCACCCGTCATCCCCGCCGCCAGTAGCTCAGCCATCAGGCCAAAACCCCAGCCTTTGTAGCCACCCATCGACACAAGCGATCCTTTGAGCGCCGCGTCCGGGTCCGTGGTCGGATTGCCGTCTGCATCCACGGCCCAGCCTTCGGGGATTTGTTCGCCTGCCGCCTTGGCCATGGTGATTTTGCCCAAGGCCACGGTGGTGGTCGATTGATCAAACAACATTGCCACGCCGCCTTTGCCATCGGGTACAGCGAATGAAATCGGATTGGTGCCAATGACCCGCGATTTCCCCCCCGGTGCCGCGACGATGGGCGAGGCGTTGGTGAACCCAATGCCGATCATACCCGCGCGTGCGATCTGTTCGGTGAAATAGCCCAAAGAGGTACAAGTATGCGCATGGCCCACCGCCAAGGTTGCGATACCCGATTTGCGTGCAGCATCCAGTGCGACGGGCAAACCATAGGCAAAGGCGGGCTGTGCAAAACCGAATTGCGCATCCACGGACACAACTGCGCTGCGCGGCGTGCCGACAACGGGGATCACATCGCCTTTGACACGACCCGATTTTAGCTGTTGGCAATAGCTTTCCACATAATAGAGGCCGCAAATTTTGTTGCCCACCGATTCCGCGGCGGCCACAGCGCGCGCGACTTCCGCAGCGGCGAACGCCCCTGCCCCATGTGCAATCATTGCGGCCTGTGTTGTATTTTCGATATCTTTGAGCGCGACCTGCACCATCTGCCATTCCTTGATCTGAGCGGCGAAGGGGCCGCACGCCAGTTTGGCCAAAGGATGGGGGGTGCGTCAAGCAATGATAGGCGTATGCAAGCAATCAGGAATGCGTCGCGTCAAGCGGACTGTCCGCCAAGGTCATTCCGCACGGCATCTATATGGCAGCGAGACACCAGCGCATCAGAGGCTGTGGCGCCTCTGGTTCTAAATGTGTTTACTCGTCTTCCTCAAGCATGCTGTCGACAACAACAAACAAGGGGCCAAGCAAAACAGCGAGTACGATCAGAAGAGCAGTCATTTCATCATCCTTTAACCAGGATTTCAGAATACGCTTGAACATGGCAAAAATGTGATCTTCCCGCGCCAATGGCGTGACGAACCTAAGGTTATGTTGCGGCTAAACAGGCACCAAACGCCCTGTATCAAGCCGGATTTGTCGGTCCATGCGCGACGCAAGTTCCAGATTATGGGTGGCGATCACCGCCGATAATCCGGTGCTGCGCACCAAATCCATCAGCGCACCAAACACCTGATCGGATGTACCGGGGTCAAGGTTGCCTGTGGGCTCATCGGCCAGCAACAAACGCGGTTGATTGGCCAGTGCGCGACAAAATGCGACACGCTGTTGTTCGCCCCCCGATAAGGCCGCCGGGCGGTGATCGGCGCGCGCAGCGATGCCGACTTGGGTCAGCAGTGACGTGGCGCGGGTTTCAGCCTCTGATCGGGCCACGCCATGCGCAAGCTGCGGTAGCACGATGTTTTCGAGCGCGGTAAATTCCGGCAGCAAGTGGTGAAACTGATAGATAAATCCAACATCCGCCCGGCGCACCCGCGTGCGTTTGCGGTCCGACTGCCCGGTCATATCCTCGCCACCAATCGCGACGGTGCCCGCGTCCGGCGTGTCCAGCAGTCCGGCAATATGCAGCAGCGTTGATTTGCCTGCCCCCGAGGGCGCAACCAACGCCACGACCTCGCCCTTGGCGACGTCCAGATCAATGCCGCGCAGCACGGTCACTTCACTTGGCGCGCCTTTGTTATAGGCTTTGGTAATGCCTTTCAGGTTCAACACCGGATCACTCATAGCGCAACGCCTCAACCGGGTTCATGCGGGCCGCTCGGCGCGCTGGGAAAATGGTGACGATGAACGACAGGCCAAGCGACAGGCCCACAGCGGACAGCACATCATTGAGTTGGAGTTTTGCAGGCAGGAAATAAATGCCCCTGATCGACGCATCCCAAGCGGTGCCGCCGCTGAGGTAATTCACAAAACCGAAAATTTGATCGACATAGATCGCAAAGAGGCAGCCAAGCACCACCCCCATCGCGGTGCCAATGATCCCAGTGAACGCGCCACAGATGAAAAACACCCGCAATACCGACCCTTCGGTCAATCCCATGGTGCGTAGGATACCAATGTCGCGACCCTTGTTTTTGACCAGCATGATCAGGCCGGACACGATGTTCATCGCGGCGATCAACACAAGGATGCTCAGGATCACGAACATCACCCGATCCTCAATATCCAGCGCGTCCAGAAACGAACCTGATGCATCCCGCCACGTCCAGACCTGAGAGCTGGGGCCAGCGGCGTGCAGCAACGCCGGGGCCATCGCATCGACGGCTTCGGGTTCTTCAACCATGACTTCTAGTTCGTCGACCAACCCTTCGCGATTAAAGAAAGATTGCGCCTCAGCCAGAGGTAGGTAGGCGCGGGTGCGGTCGATGTCATAGCGCCCGGCGGCAAAGATATAGACCACCTCATATCCATTCACCCGCGGGCTGGTGCCAAAGGCGGTTTTGACGCCATTGGGCGAGATTAGCTTAACGGTATCACCGACGGTCACGCCAAGCGTCCCGGCGACCCCGATGCCCAATGCGATGCCTTCGTCAAAGCGATTGATATCGCCCTGCGCCTGATCGGAATGGGCAATGCGCGGAATGGTTTTGAGGTCTTCGGCAGCAATCCCATAGACTTCGACGCCCGCATTGGCCTGACGTTTATTCGCCATCACCTGCGCGCGCACCAAGGGGGCCACACGCGTCACGCCCGGCACTTTGGCGACTTCGGCGGCCATTTCTGTGTAGTTGGAAATCGAACGGTCGATCACGCCCGCCGCGTTGACCTCTCCCAATGTATAAACCGTGACATGCGCATTCGCGCCCAGAATCGTATCAACAAATTCCGCGCGAAAGCCCGACCGAACCGCCAGCGTGGCGATCAATGCGAACACCGCCAGTGTGATGCCGATCAAGCTGATCCATGTCATCACGCTCACGCCACCTTCGGCACGGCGCGCGCGCAGATACCGCCATGCGATCATCCACTCAAAGGGCGCAAAGGGGGCCGTGCTGCGGTTGGTGTTTGTGGCCATGAAACGGCTCCTGATAGTTGGCGGCAAACTGGGGGTTTAGGGGTGAAGCGTCAAGCGGCGTTTGGGTCGCTGCGGCGACGAAACGGCCATGCCAGCAGCTTAAAGACCAAACCGAACAACAAACTCGCGATAACAAAGCCCACACCCGCAAAAACGATCCCGGCAAAGTTAATCGGCACGGCGGGCTGATATTCATCCCACGCCGCCGCTGCAATCTGCGGATCAGTGAGGCGCGGCAAGTGATATGCGCGCATGAAAGGTCCGGCCCCTTTGATCTCGTTCAGATCCTTTTTCAAAGTCTCATAGCGCCCGAACGTCTGGGTCATATCCACCCGGCGACGGTCCAAAAACGCGGTGCCCTGCATCTGCGCCAATGCCGCGTCACGGGTCAGGCCAACCGCCTGTGCAGAGGCATCAAAATCCGCAACCACTTCACTCAACGCATCCACCGCGCCGCCCAATCGTTGGATATATTGCTGGGAAAACTCCGGGAACTGCGAGGTCGTCGCCGCGCCCGCCAAGCCACCTGCCAATGTCAGCGCCCGCACAATCATTGCTCTGTCACCTGTCTCAACTTGCCTGTTATAGGTCTGTGTTTTTCACATAACCTACCACAGGTCAGCCAGTTTTGGTCAAGCAATCCCTGCGTAAATTTGTGACAGACGCAGTACTGCCTCTTCGGGTGGCAATTCTTCGCTGACGCCTGTGCGCCGCGAGGTCAACTCAACCACGCCGTTTTTCAAACCCCGTGGGCCAACAGTGATCCGCCATGGCAGACCGAGCAGGTCCATCGTCGCGAATTTTCCGCCAGCGCGTTCATCGCGGTCGTCATAAAGCGGTTCAAGGCCAAGTGCGGTGAGGCTGTCATAGAGCGCCTGACAGGCCGCATCCGCCTCTGCATCGCCCTGTTTGAGGTTGACGATACCTGCGTGGTAGGGTGTGACGCCTTCGGGCCAGATGATACCCTTATCGTCATGGCTGGCCTCGATGATCGCGCCCAACAGGCGGCTGACACCGATGCCGTGTGACCCCATGTGGACCGGGACGGGTTTACCGTCTGGCCCCTGAACCTTTGCACCCATGGCTTCGGAATATTTGGTGCCGAAATAGAAGATCTGCCCGACTTCGATACCACGCGCGGTGCGGCGGCGCTCTTCGGGCACTTTGTTAAACAGCGCAGCGTCGTGGGTTTCATCCGTGCGGGCGTATTTGGTGGTGAATTCTTCCATCACGGCGGCGCATTCCGCGTGGCTATCATAGTCAATTGCGCGGTCGCCAAACGTCAGGTCCGTCACAGCGCTGTCATAGAACACTTCGGATTCACCGGTTTCGGCCAGCACCAGAAACTCATGTGTATCATCGCCGCCCATCGCACCGGAATCCGCACGCATCGGAATCGCCTGAAGACCCATCCGTTCGTAAGTGCGCAGATAGCTCACCAGATGGCGGTTATACGAATGCAGCGCGTCTTCCTTGGTCAGATCAAAGTTATAACCATCCTTCATCAGAAACTCGCGACCCCGCATCACGCCGAAACGCGGGCGCACTTCGTCGCGGAATTTCCACTGGATTTGATACATGGTCAACGGCAGGTCCTTGTAGCTGCTGACATGGCTGCGAAAAATATCAGTGATCAGTTCCTCGGCGGTGGGCGTGAACAACATCTCGCGCCCGTGCCTATCCTCTATGCGTAGCATCTCAGCGCCGAACGCGTCATAGCGTCCGCTTTCGTGCCATAGGTCCGCCGATTGGATCGTGGGCATCAGCATTGCCATATGACCCGCCAGCGCCTGTTCCTGATGCACGATATTTTCAAGCTTGCGCAGTACTTTGAAGCCCAGCGGCAGCCATGAATAGATCCCCGCCGACGCCTGTTTGATCATCCCCGCGCGCAACATCAACCGATGGCTGACAATCTGCGCCTCGGCTGGGTTTTCCTTGAGAACGGGCAAAAAGTAACGGGACAGACGCATCGGGCGGCTCCTTGGCTCAAAATTGGTCCTGCATTGCCTAATTCAAAGCCCGGCGCGACACAATCGCCAACAGTGTGCCCCTCAGGATGCCCCGCGTTTGGCAAGCTCAATCGCTACTTTCGTCGCCAGCGCCATATCCTGTACCGAAATCCATTCCAGCGGTCCGTGGATTTCCTGCATTCCGGTGAAAATATTCGGGCAAGGCACACCCATCTCGGTCAGGCGCGAACCATCGGTGCCACCCCGGATCGGCACCGATATCGGATCCAGCCCAACGGCGGCCACGGCATCGCGGACCAGATTTACGGGCGTCATGTCTTTTTCCAGCCAATAGCGCATGTTGCGGTATTGCGGGGTGATCTCGCAGGTGATCTCGGCGCGCGGTTCCGTCGCTGCTACCGTCGTGCAAACCTGCCGCAGCAGATCGCCTTTGGCTGCCAAACCCTCACGCTCAAAATCACGCAGGATCAGCTTAATCGTGACCTCTGTCGACCCGCCGTTCATTTCGCCGACATGAATGAACCCCTCCAGCCCTTCGGTGGTGTCGGGTGTCATTGTCACATGCGGCAAGGTCATCACGATCTTTGAGGCCAGATGCAGCGCATTGACCATCTTGCCTTTTGCAAAACCGGGGTGCGCCGACACGCCCCTGACCTTGACCACTGCGCCATCTGCCGAAAAAGTCTCAAACTCGATCTCGCCGGGTTTGCCACCATCAAAGGTATAGGCAAAATCCACGCCCAGATCGGCGGGCAGCCGCGCATCCACGCCGCGCCCAATTTCTTCGTCGGGGGTAAAGGCCAGCCGGATCGCGCCATGTTTGATCTGTGGGTTTGCAATCAAGTGCTTTGCTGCGGTCATCGCAACGGCCACACCTGCCTTGTCGTCACCCCCCAGCAAGGTCAGACCGCTGGCGGTGATGATATCTTCGCCCGCTTTCCCCACCAGATGCGGCGAATTTTCCGGCGACAGCTTTAGCTCCGGCGCATCGGCAAAGGTGATATCGCCGCCGTTATAGCCGCGATGTACCACGGGTTTCACCCCCGAAGCATTGAACTGCGGGGCGGTGTCGACATGTGCGCACCAGCCCATCACCGGCGCATCCTCAACCGTGGCGGGTACGGTTGCTAACACGACGCCATAATCAGTCAGCGTGACATCCTGCGCGCCCATGGCCTGCAATTCATCCACCAGCAATCGCGACATATTAAGCTGAATATCGGTGCTTGGAGAGGCCGGTGATGTGGCATCACTTTGGCTGTCGATCGCCGCGTATCGCACCAGCCGTTCTTCCAATTCCGCGTCAAATTCACTGCGCATGGTCACCCTTTCCACCTGATTTTGGGCATCAGGCCCCTAGCCGTGAAAAGTGTCAAGCGGCCTTAGGCCTTGCCAACAGTAATGGAATATTCGCGTGGAATACCGTCGGTGACGGTGAACCAGTTAGAATTTTGCGCACGCTCCTGATGCGCATCAAAAGCTGACTGATCTTCAAATATCTCCGCCACTATAAAACGGCCGGGGACAATGTCGCTGGGCATGACTTCGAATGAAATGCAGCCCGCCTCGGCACGGGTCAGGGCGATATGTTCCGGCAGCGCCATCTTTACCGCGTCCAGCCGATCCTCTGGCACATCGATATATCCATTCAGATATACTTTGCCGTTTTCTTTGTCTGCCATCGTCCTGCCTTTCGGTTATGTGCCAAAACACCCTGATGTGTTGCCCATCACCCGTTGTGATGCCACCCCTATTTGCAATCTTAAACCAAATGCATCTGACGAAACGTCGTATCCGCACTTTCCGCACCCTTACTTTCCCGGCCACACCCCTTGAAACGCGGACCCACATGGGCGATGTGATAGGCACCGCATTTCGGAGACATCCATGGCCCTGCCCATCAGAGATCAATTGAAATACTGGGGCGTCGCCGCAGTCGTGCTTATGGTTGCGCTGTGGTTTGTTGGCGACGTGTTGATGCCCTTCCTGCTGGGCAGTGCCATCGCCTATTTCCTTGATCCCGTTGCAGACAGGCTTGAGGCACTGGGCCTTAGCCGCCGCATGTCCACCGCGCTGATCACCATTGTCGGCGTGTTGATCTTTGTCGTTATGGCGCTTTTGGTCGTACCCGCATTGGTCAATCAGGCAATCAGCCTGTTTGAAACCGCGCCACAGTTGGCCAAGGATTTTACCAATTTTCTGACCGAACGCTTCCCCTCACTGCTGGACGAAGGGTCAACCCTGCGCACTTCCATCACATCGCTGGGGGCCGGCGTGCAGGAACGCGGCGCTGAGGTGCTGGAAACCGCACTGGCGTCTTTTGCAGGCATCATCAACATCATCATTCTGTTTGTGATCGTGCCCGTGGTTGCGGTTTACATGTTGATGGATTGGGACCGTATGGTCGCCTCGGTCGATGCGATGTTGCCGCGCGATCATGCCCCGACAATCCGCCGTTTGGCCGGTGAAATCGACCAGACCCTTGCGTCATTTGTACGTGGCATGGGTACGGTTTGCCTGATCCTTGGGACGTATTATGCTATCGCTCTGATGCTGGTCGGGCTGCAGTTTGGCCTCGTTGTTGGCTTTGTTGCCGGGCTCATCACCTTTATCCCCTATCTTGGTGCGCTGATCGGGGGGGCCTTGGCCATTGGTCTGGCGCTGTTCCAGTTCTGGGGTGATTGGGTGTCCATCGGCATGGTCGCGGGTATCTTTGGATTGGGTCAGGTGATCGAGGGCAACATCCTCACGCCTAAGCTCGTGGGCAGCTCCGTTGGTCTGCACCCGGTTTGGCTGATCCTTGCACTCTCTGTATTCGGCACGCTCTTTGGCTTCGTCGGCATGTTGATCGCCGTGCCTGTTGCGGCGTCGATTGGCGTTATCGCACGGTTTGGGGTTGAACAATATCAGCACAGCCTGCTGTACAAGGGCACGGATGTCTTGCCCCCCAACGAAGCGGATGACGCCTAATATGGCGCGTCAACTTGGCTTTGATTTGCCCAGCCGAACGGCGCTGGGGCGGGACGCGTTTTTTGTGGCACCAACCAATGCCATGGCATTGGCGATGATCGACAATTGGCAAAACTGGGCGGGCGGCAAACTTGCCCTGACCGGGCCGGAGGGATCGGGTAAAACCCATCTGACGCATGTATGGGCAGACATGACCGGCGCCAGCATTATTGCCGCGCGCGCCCTTGCAGATGCCGATGTTCCAAGCCTTGCAACAGGCCCCGTCGCTGTCGAAGATGTGCCAATGATCGCGCAAGATGCCGTTGCGCAAACCGCGCTGTTTCACCTGCACAACCTTGTACTGGCCGAAGGGCATCCACTGTTGCTGACCGGCGCACCTCCGGTGCCGCGCTGGAAACTAACCCTGCCAGACCTTGCCAGTCGTATCGCCGCCGCCACCGCCGTGGCGCTTGACCCGCCGGATGATGCGCTGCTTGCGGCGCTGTTGGTCAAGTTATTGGCGGACCGTCAGCTCACGCCCAAACCCGATTTGATCCCCTATTTGCTCAGCCGGATGGACCGTTCGTTTGCCGCCGCCATTGACCTGATCGACCGATTGGACGCCGCCAGCATCGCGCTTAAGCGGCCCATCACCCGGCATCTGGCCGCGACGGTGCTGGACAACGCCACCCCTTAGGCGTGATACTTGCGGCATCCGCACCTTCACCATCGCATTCTCGTTACAAACCAACGCCATAAGGCCATCATGACACACGCCGATTTCCTCGAAGCCCCCTTTGCGCCAGCCATCGAGTTACCCGATCTGGATATTGCCGGCACGGGGCGGTTTTTTAACCGTGAACTCAGTTGGTTGGCGTTCAATTGGCGGGTGCTGGAAGAAGCGGAAAACCCGCGCGTACCATTGTTGGAGCGACTACGGTTTTTGTCGATCTCAGCCGATAACCTTGATGAATTTTACACAGTACGGGTCGCAGGCCTGCGCGAATTGGCCCAAGCGGGCAACACCACCCCTGCCGCTGACGGGCTGTCACCTGCCGAACAATTGGTCCTGATTAATGAAAACGCCCGCGATCTGATGATGAACCAACAGCGTGTGCTGGTTGATCTGATGACTGAGATGGATGCGCAGAACATCATGCTGGAACGCAGCGCAGACTTGACCGACGAAGACCTTGAACATCTTAAGGAAGTCTTCCTCAATCAGGTTTTCGCGGTACTGTCACCGCTGGCTATTGACCCCGCGCACCCGTTTCCTTTCATACCCAACACCGGATACGCGCTGGCCCTGCAATTGGAGCGCACTGCAGACAAACGCCCATTACAAGCCCTGTTGCCTATCCCTGCGCAAATTGACCGTTTTGTGTCCCTGCCCGCCCCCGATGGATGTCTACGATACTTGCCGCTCGAAGATTTGCTCGTCGTTAAAGTCCCTGACCTGTTCCCCGGCTATAAACTCAAATCACATTTCGAATTTCGCGTTCTGCGCGACAGCGATCTGGAGGTTGAGGACGAGGCCGAGGACCTTGTACGGGAATTTGAAGTCGCCCTGAAACGTCGCCGTCGGGGCGAGGTCGTGCGCCTCACGCATTCCTCCGGCGCGCCGGAAAAGCTGAAGTCCGTGATCATGGCCGAACTGGGCGTGCGCCCACAGGATGTGATTGAAATTGACGGCATGATTGGCGTTGACGACCTGTCTGAACTGGTCACCGATGCGCGCCCCGATCTGCTTTGGCCACAATTCACACCGCGCGTTCCTGAACGTGTCAGCGACCATGACGGCGATATGTTCGCGGCGATCCGGCAAAAGGACATGCTGCTGCACCACCCCTATGAGACCTTCGACATGGTGGTGCGTTTCCTTGCACAGGCGGCGCGTGATCCAAATGTGGTGGCGATCAAACAGACGCTTTACCGCACCTCGCGCGATAGCCCGATTGTTGAGGCACTGTGCGAAGCCGCCGAAGATGGCAAATCTGTCACCGCGCTGGTTGAGCTCAAGGCCCGCTTTGACGAGGCCGCAAATATTCGTCAATCACGTCGATTGGAACGCGCGGGCGCACATGTGGTGTACGGCTTTATCGATTTAAAAACCCACGCCAAGATCAGCACCGTGGTGCGCCGCGAGGGCAATCAACTGGTGACCTATACCCACTATGGCACCGGCAATTACCACCCAATCACCGCCCGCATTTATACCGATCTGTCATTCTTTACCTGCGATCAAAAGCTAGGACGGGATGCTACAAAAGTGTTCAACTATCTGTCCGGCTACGCCCAACCCGACAGCCTTGATAACCTCGCCATTTCACCCACCACGCTGAAACCGCGTCTGTTGGCGATGATCAAGGCCGAGGCCGAATATGCCGCCGCTGGCAAACCTGCCGAAATCTGGGCCAAGATGAATTCCATTATCGACGCCGAAGTCATTGACGCGCTTTATGCAGCTTCGCAAGCGGGCGTCAAAATTAGCCTCGTGGTACGTGGCATCTGTGGCTTGCGGCCCGGTGTCAAAGGCCTGTCTGAAAACATCCGCGTGAAATCCATCGTGGGTCGGTTTCTGGAACATTCGCGCATTGTCTGCTTTGGCAATGGCTATGGGTTGCCGCACAAGAAAGCCCGTGTTTTCATGTCGTCCGCCGACTGGATGGGCCGCAACCTGAACCGCCGGGTCGAAACCTTGGTCGAGATTGAGAACGCCACCGTCAAGGCACAGATCACCAGCCAGATCATGGCGGCCAATCTGGCGGATGTCGCGCAAAGCTGGGTGATGGCGCCGGATGGCACCTTTGAACGCCCGCCCCTGCCCGAAGGACAGTTTGCCTTTAACTGCCACCGCTTTTTCATGGAAAATCCGTCACTTTCCGGGCGCGGATCGGCGGGGGCGTCTGATGTGCCCAAGCTCACCCACACCGAAGACTGACAGCCTTAGCAATTGACCTCTGACGCATGGCGTCGCATTTTGCGTCAAACACGCGCTGACCCGCAGGAGACCACATGGCAGATCGGACCGACACACTGCCCGCACCCGTGCCTGAAACCGGTGTTTCCGAACTGGGTCTGTTTGGAAAACCCCTGTTTGAAGACCCGTCCGCACGAGCGCTGGCGCGGGTCGGGGTGGTCGACGTCGGCTCAAACTCTGTCCGTCTGGTGGTATTTGATGGGGCGGCGCGTTCGCCTGCCTATTTTTACAACGAAAAAATCATGTGTGCTTTGGGCGCGGGCATGGCCGAAACCGGGCATCTGTCACCGAACGGCCGCGTGCGGGCATTGTCGGCGATGCGACGGTTTAAGAAGCTCGCTGTTGGTATGGGGTTGTCGGAGCTCAGCGTTGTAGCCACCGCCGCCGTGCGCGACGCCAGCGACGGCAAGGATTTCTGCGAAGACGTGCGGCGCGAAACTGGCTTACGCATCTGGGTGATTGATGGCGAAGAAGAAGCACGGCTATCTGCGCAAGGCGTGTTGCTGGGGTGGCCCGGAGCATACGGCCTTGTCTGTGACATCGGCGGATCGTCGATGGAATTGGCCGAGATATCCGGGGGGCGCGTCGGACGCCGCGTGACCTCGCAACTGGGGCCTTTGAAACTGCGCGACCTCAAGGGCGGGGCCAAAGCCCGAAATGCCCATATCAAAGAGGTGATGGACGGATTGCAGGAAAAGATGGGTACACAGCGTGATCGCCTGTTCCTTGTTGGTGGATCATGGCGTGCGATTGCGCGGATCGACATGTATCGGCGTGGGTATCCCCTGCATGTGCTGCACGAATACCGCATGACCGTGCGGTCCGTCAGTGCAACAGTGAAATTTATTCAAAAATCTAATCTAGAGGATATCCGCAGCGCCTGTGGCGTATCCTCAACCCGCATGGCGCTGGTGCCGTTTGCTGCCGAAGTTTTGAGCCGCCTGGTCAAATCATTCAAACCCAAGGACATCGCAATCAGCAGTTACGGCATCCGCGAAGGCATGCTTTATGAGCAGATGCCACAGCGCTTGCGCGACCGTGATCCGTTGATCGAAGCCTGCCGATTTGCTGAAAATAAAGACGCGCGGATGCCGGGGTTTGGCAAAATCCTCAACAACTTCATCGCGCCGCTTTATAAATCCAGTCCCGGCCCACGTAAACGTCTGGTCAAAGCCGCCTGCCTGCTGCACGACGTCAGTTGGCGCGCGCATCCAGATTATCGGGCCGAGGTGTGTTTTGATAATGCGACCCGCGCGAATTTGGGCGGATTAAAACACTCTGAGCGCATCTACCTAGGGCTTGCCCTGCTGCATCGCTATTCCAACAAACGCGAGAATACCCGGTTTGAAGACCTGTATGACATGGTCGATGAAAGAACCCGTAACGAGGCCGAAATCCTTGGGAAAGCCATGCGGTTTGGTGCAATGCTATGGATGAACAAACATGAGGATCGCGGCGAAATGCGTTGGTTTCCAAAGAAAAAGTTGCTGGAAATTTGGTTAACGCCTGACATGATGCCATTGTTTGGCGAAGTTGCAGAAGCGCGGTTAAATTCGCTGGCCGCATCGCTTGGGGCTGAAGTTGTTGTCAAAACTGGCAAGGCAAAAGCCGCGAAATAGCGGTTCAAATATCTGCAAAAATCTCAATCAGATTGCCGTCTGGGTCCCGGAAGAACAATGTCCGATGGCCAAAATCCCGGTCGGTGGGCGGGGATACAATGGCGATATCTTTCCCCAGCAATTCAACGGCACAGGCATCAACCGATTTGACAGGCACCTTGAACGCCAGTTGCAAAGCGGCATTCCCGCTTGGCAGTGGTTGATCATCGGCGGTAAGGCCTGGATTGGACAATGCAAGGATGGTTGACCCGATTTGGTATTCGACCCAGTTTTCGGACAATTCACGCGTAACCTCAAACCGCAACACGTCTTCATAAAACCCGCGCATCGCTGCCATGTCGCGCACAATAATAACCGTATAGTCGACGGCCTTAATCGCATCAAAAGCGCTTGTTCTACCCGTGTTCATTTTCGTCAAAGTTCAATCTGTGGCGCAGGCTCGGTCGGTGTTTCCGGCGGCACCAACGGATGGTCGGGCTTGCGGCGGATGATGATATCGCCGTTTGGCAGCATCTCAGGCGCGGTGTAAGCGCTCCAATCATCAACCTGTTCGAACAATTCAGTCAGTTTCGGCCCCATCTCGGTCGCGAAATTCTTAAGCGCCGGACCCATCTGATCGGCCAAGCCTTCGAATTCATCTATCGCTGGCTCCATTTCTTTCAGGATACCTTCCATGAACAACTGCGCGCCACGCTCCATCAGCGAAAGCCCGCGATCCTCCTCCGCCTGTGCGGTCAGGGGCAAAAGCGACAGAATGGCAATAAATGGTACGACGTGTTTCATGATCTTAATATAGCACTTTGGATCAGGTTTTTCAAAGGTGGGCGGCTTTCAGTCGTCAAAATCAATTGTCACCGGGAAATGATCTGAGGCTGTCACCAATGCATCGCGCAAATTTGGATTTTGCCAGCAAGTCGGGTCATCAAGCGGATGCCAGATGCACCATTTCGCACCTCTGCTACGAAAGTCATCTGTCACCATGATATAATCCAATAGGGCCTGCAAATACCGCTTTTCCGGCCTGATCCAGAACCGGGCGGAAGTTGGCATTGCGCTCAACTTGCGGCTCAGCGCCTGCTTTGCATGCGGATCAAAAAGTGCATTTGGTCCCTCGTGGCCCAGTACAATCTCAACCGATGAACGGCCGAACAGGTTTTCAAATTCATCCAACCCCGGCCCATCGTTCATATCGCCCATCACCATCAAGGGTGTACCTTCGGCCAGATGCCCTTCGATACGCCCGCGCAGCCAAATCGCCTGTGCCAGTTGCTTGCGTCGATTGGCGATGCCAAAGCTCATAACTTCGGCGGGTGTCTTGGCCCCATGCGGTGCTTTGGATTTCAGATGCGCGCCGATCATGCGGAACGCAAATCCGCCTTTGGTTGTCACGGCCAATTCCAAGGGCGGTTTTGAGAAAACCACCAAATCTTCTGTCGCATCAATATCCAGATCAATGCGCAATGCCCCGTCAAATCGCGGTGCGCCCTTGGCCCCTGTTGGTCCAGAAAATGCGCCCTGTGGATCATGCTTTGCCGTGATCGCATCCGGATCATAGAGCATCGCAATTTCTTGCTGGGTATCGTTAGAATACCCCATCACAGCCTCGCGGGCGCGCAGGCCAAAATGCGCGGCGAAAGTTTCCAATGCTTTGACCGTCGATTGCTTCTTGCCCTGATCGGGTGCCTCAATGATCATCACTGCATCGGCATCAAGCGCTTGAAATACAACGCCTAATGCAGCGGTCTGATCGGCGCGCGTGATGTTATAGCGCGCGGACCATCCGCGATCATTATAAAGCTGGTTGTGATTGTCAAAGAGGCTCGAGAACCATTCAACGTTATACGTGGTAATCCGCATCAAGCGGCGGCCTTTCCAGATATGGTTTCCCACGCGCGGTTGATATCAATCATGCGTTTTTCCGCCATTCTGACCGCTTCTTCTGGCAATCCGCGCGCCACGAGAACATCCGGGTGATTGGCCCGCACCAGCTTGCGCCACGCAGTACGCGCTTCGTCTAACGTGGCACCGGGTGCAATGCCCAAGACGCTATGTGGCAAAGGCGAGCTATCGGGGACAAACCGTGCTTTGAGATCAGCAAAATTGGCCGGGGACACACCAAAAATCTGCGCGACTTCTTCCAAAAACGCGTCTTCGTTCGGGTGATACATGCCATCGGCCATAGCAATATGAAAAAGCCCTTCTAGCAGATCGCAGAGCATCTCTGGCTGACCCTGAAACATATCGGCAATCCGACGGGCGTAATCGTCAAACCCGGCAACGTCCTGACGCGCAAGGTTAAACACCCGCGCCGCACCTTCGGTGTCACCATCCGCGATCTGGAAAACCTCCCGAAACGCTGTCACTTCGTCGCGAGTCACCTGACCGTCGGCTTTCGCCATCTTCGCGCCCAGCGCAATAACAGCGATTGTAAAGGCCACAGACCGCTCTGGTGGGCTGCGCAAGCGGTCGAAAACAGCCGATAACCCTTCACCAGCGGTGAGGGCAGAGAGGGCTTCGGTGATGCGGGTCCAGACTGACATGGTGCCATCATACCTGTGGGTTGTAGGGAAGTCAGGGTGTGGAAATGATTTTCTGCATCAAAATCAGATCAAGCCATTTACCACCCTTGCGCCCGACCTGCGGCATCAGTGCCACCTGTTCAAACCCCAGTTTTGAGTGAAAACCCACCGCACCGGGATTTGCGCCACTGATTGCGGCCACCATCACATGATGACCCTGCGCTCGTCCGCCCGCGATGGCCTTTTGCATCAATGCACGCCCTGCCCCGCTGCCTTGGGCAGTTTTGGCCAGAATGATGGTATGCTCAACCGTCGCGGCGTACCCCGGCCCGCTGCGAAACGGGCCATAGGTCACAAAGCCCTGCACGCCGCCCAGATCAGCAACCCAAAACCCACCTGTGCGTTCCGCAATCAAGGCGGCCATGCCTTTGATGGTCTTCTCTTGGGTGGTAAAAGTCGCATCGGTTTCGCGGATCATCGCATTCCACAGCGCCGTGACGCTTTCAGCATCTGATGGTTGGGCCGCCCGTATTTTCACGCCAGCACCTTCGGACCATGCGGTGTCTCAAAATATGCCGTCAAGCCGGGGTGCCCCGTTACATATTTTATCCTGTCGTCGTTTAGATGTGGGGCCAGCAGATCAATAAGCGCCACTGCATCTGGATGCGATACCTGTAATGTGGACAACCGACATCCCGAAGCCCCCAACATAACTGCCGGATGCGCCGCTCCTTCCCATTCGATCAACGCCGGGGCGCAATTATCAAAGGGCAGGATACCCGATGCAGGCACCGCCATGCGCCAACGTAAATCCCCACGCTGCAAACTGACCGGGGTGCCAAATCCATCCGGCAGCGCCGCCAAAGCCGCATCCAGATCATCACATCGACATATCCAGTTGGTCAGCCGTGGCGCGCCCTGAAAACGGTCAAGATCGAACCAGCGCGGACGGTCCGGGACAGGCGCATCAGGGTTGGTGGCAATCGCCTCAAGGTAGAGCCCATCCTTCAGGCCCAACAACGTGTTATGCGTGTGAAATACGTCATGCTGACCGCCGGGTTGCATAGCGGTATCCAACGCCTGCGCCACATGATCCGTCGCGGCAGCCAAGGTAATCCCCGCCACTGCAATATGATCTAAATCCATGCCAATCCTCGCAAAATCTACGATAGTGCAAACTACCGGTACCTACCGCATGCATTCTACAGTTTACCGTATTATTCCAGCCAACCTCTGATTATTTTCATAACATATTATGTTGGCAATCCAGCCCGAAATCAGCACCCCTAAGCTAGCTGGGGCACCCCAAAATCCACCGTCTAAAAGGCATTTTCACAAAGGTTAATTTTCTATGAATATTTGACTACTGCGCCAGATTGTCGCAAGATTGTTGTGTCGGTACTTTCGTATATGGCCTGCTTTTTCAGGACCTTCCGACATGATGACATTTTAGATAGGGAAAAATCATGTTCAAATTCAACCAAATAGCAGCACTTGCTGCGCCAATTGCACTGGCCGCCGGACTTACCGCGCCAGGACAGGCGGCTGCCGGTACCGATGCATATATCGGAGAGATCCTGTTGGTGGGCTACACTTTCTGCCCCCGTACAACAACAGAAGCAGCGGGCCAACTGCTACCAATCTCTCAAAACCAAGCCCTGTTCTCGCTCTATGGCACGACCTACGGCGGTGATGGTCGCACAACCTTTGCCCTTCCTGATTTGCGCGGCCGCGCACCCATTGGTCAGGGAAATGGTCCCGGTCTGACGAACCGACAGCTTGGGGTAAAGACCGGCACCGAGACTGTAACGCTTAATGTAACGCAAATGCCCCAACACAAACATTCTGCCCACGGCACAAACGAAGCTGCGGACAAACATGGGCCCGGAACCGATATGCTGGCCGCCCCCTATGACGCCGAAACCAACGCCAAGATCAATATCTATCATGACGGTCCAGCCAATAAGACTTTCGATCCCGCCATGATCGGCAACACTGGCGGCAATCTACCGCACCCGAATATGCAACCCTCGCTGGCGTTGCGGTATTGCGTTGCGTTGCAGGGCATCTACCCTTCACGTAACTGATACGTGCCGCACCGAACATCAAAGGCCGCCTCTGACGGGGCGGCCTTTTTCGTTGAGATACGTGGGTTTCAGGCCCGTGTTGCGCGGATCAGCTTGAGAATATCTTGCGCCGCGGTCGGAATATTGGTGCCGGGGCCAAAGATCGCCTTGACCCCAGCGTCATAGAGGAACTGATAATCCTGCTGCGGGATAACACCCCCGCAGATCACCAGAATATCCTCGGCGCCTGCGTCTTTGAGTGCCTTGATCAGTTGTGGTGCCAATGTCTTGTGACCCGCAGCCTGTGACGAAATGCCGATAACATGTACGTCGTTGTCTACAGCATCCTGCGCGGCCTCTGCCGGGGTTTGAAACAGCGGCCCCACATCCACGTCAAAGCCAATATCAGCAAAGGCCGTGGCAATCACTTTGGCACCCCGGTCATGACCGTCCTGCCCCATTTTAACGACCAGCATGCGCGGGCGGCGGCCCTCACTTTCTGCAAATTCCTCAACCGATTTCTGGATTTCAGCAAACCCTTCGTCGCCTTCGTAGGCGGCCCCATACACGCCGGCAAGTGTCTTGACCTCTGCCCGGTGTCGACCAAATTCGTCTTCCATCGCCATGCTGATTTCCCCTACTGTTGCACGCGCGCGTGCGGCTTCTACTGCACCTTCGAGCAAGTTACCGCCTTCACGGGCGCGGCGCGTCAGTTCAGCAAGCGCCGCACGACACGCGGCCTCATCCCGGCTAGCCCTGATACGTTCCAACCGCTTGATCTGGCTGTCGCGCACCGCAACGTTGTCGACATCCAGAATATCAATCGGATCTTCTTTTTCGCGGCGATATTTGTTGACGCCCACGATCACTTCTGTGCCACGATCAATCATCGCCTGACGGGTAGCGGCAGCTTCTTCGATCCTCAATTTGGGCATGCCAGAAGCCACGGCCTTGGTCATACCGCCCAATTCCTCAACCTCTTCGATCAACTTCCACGCCGCATCAGCCAGATCATGGGTCAGTTTTTCGACATAATAGCTGCCCGCCAGCGGATCGACGACATTGGTGATGCCAGTTTCTTCTTGCAAGATCAGCTGCGTATTGCGCGCGATGCGGGCCGAATGATCGGTGGGCAGGCCAATCGCCTCATCCAGCGAATTCGTGTGCAGGCTTTGCGTGCCGCCCAGAACCGCACTCATCGCCTCATAAGCGGTACGCACCACGTTGTTATAGGGGTCTTGTTCGGCCAATGACACGCCAGAGGTCTGGCAATGGGTGCGCAGCATACTGGACTTTTCATTCTTCGGCTCAAATTCCGACATGATCCGATGCCAGAGCAAGCGCGCGGCCCGCAGTTTGGCGGCTTCCATGAAAAAGTTCATGCCAATCGCAAAGAAAAACGACAGCCGCGGGGCGAATTTGTCGACGTCCATCCCGGCAGCAATTGCGGTACGCACATATTCACGGCCATCGGCAAGGGTGAACGCCAATTCCTGCACCAGGTTCGCGCCGGCCTCTTGCATGTGATAGCCGGAGATTGAGATCGAGTTGAATTTCGGCATCTCGTTGGCGGTGAATTCAATGATATCTGCGATGATCCGCATCGAGGGTTCAGGCGGATAAATATAGGTATTCCGCACCATGAATTCTTTGAGAATATCGTTCTGAATGGTGCCGGACAGCACAGATTTATCATGTCCCTGCTCCTCACCTGCGACAATGAAGCTGGCAAGGATCGGGATCACCGCGCCGTTCATCGTCATCGACACGCTGACCTTGTCGAGCGGGATACCGTCAAACAGGATTTTCATATCTTCAACGCTGTCAATCGCCACACCGGCCTTGCCAACGTCGCCTTCAACACGCGGATGATCGCTGTCGTAGCCACGGTGTGTGGCCAGATCAAAGGCAACTGATACGCCCTGCTGACCCGCCGCCAGACCGCGACGATAAAACGCGTTAGATTCCTCAGCCGTTGAAAAACCCGCGTATTGCCGGATCGTCCAAGGCCGCCCCGCATACATCGTCGCTTTGACCCCACGCGTGAAGGGAGCCGCCCCGGCAACGGACCCAAGGTGATCCACACCCTCCAGATCGTCCGCCGTATAGATCGGTTTGACGTCAATGCCTTCCAGTGTTTTCCACGTCAGGTCATCGACCTTACGTCCGCGCAACTCGGCCTCAGCCAGAGTGCGCCACGTGTCCTTGGCCGGGGTTTTGTCCTTGTCCGATGTCATGTTCTTGTCCTCTTGTCATATGCCCCGCAGTCAGGCTTGTGCCTGCTCTTTTGCGAAGCTGATCTTCTGTCAGGGTGGCCAGACCATCCGCACCGGCGGTCAGCCAATGCAGATCATCTGCGTAATTTTCCCGCATTTGCGCGGTTTGGATCTCCGAAAACGGTTGCCAGCGTTTCAGGGTATCGGGGATTTGCGAAGCGTCCGCGCCCTGTTCCATCACGATATGGCGCAGGTCACGGCCCGTCAGCGAGCGGTTCAACCACGGCGCATGCGCATCCATCGGCGCATCCCAACCTGTGGCCGCTTTCAGCAGCACATGTGGGCTGTTTGCGCTTTGCTCAAAGGCCATGATCCGCAGTTCGGCATCCGGAACGGCACAGGCCAGATCGGTGATCACATCCCGCCAAGAGCGTGCGCTTGTCGCGATCTGTTCACGTTGTGCGGATGATGGAACCGCATGGCCCCGCGCCACGGTAAACGCCGCCGCTGAAGCCCACCACAGGTCTTGTGCCCTGATCGTCATCACCACGCGGGTAATCTGACCGCCAAACGCCGACGATATCCGCGCCATTCTGTCACCAATCGCAGGGTACAGCGCGCCCTGCCGCAGACAATGCCGCGCTGAGCCGATCATGTTTTCATCGCTGACCAGCAATTTTTCAACACCAGATTGCCGTGCGCGCGCCAGACGCATCTGCACCCGGCCTTCCGCGCGGCGTATTTCTTTGGCGAGTGCCAGATGGCGAAACAATCCGGGGAAAATCGATTTACGAGTGCGCCCCGGCCCCCAAAACCCAATCGACTGCATTTCAAGCTGTGCAATATGATTGCGCACGTACTGTTGAAATGTTGTGGTGCCACTGCGGTGCGCACCGATGTGTAGAATGATATCCATGAAAGCCCTGCCCATTGCAGTAAGACAGGCCGCCCCAACCGGCCATGAAACAGGGATCACCCCATTCATGCGCCAAAACCTCTTGCATTGTGCTTAATGCGAAAATCGCCCAGAACTTGCATCGCAATTGCTGTAACTGCACCTATATCAAGTGAAACAGGAGCCAAGATGAAACGCCTTATACCACTTGTTTTTGCAGCATTATTCGCAACCAATGTGCCGGCCCAAACCACCAATGAAGCCCCGATGGACAGCCTCTTTGTACCAGCAGATATGGATGATTTAAGCCAATTCCATTGGAAAAAACGCCCCGTTCTTGTTTTTGCAGACAGCGCAGACGATCCCGCATACATCGAGCAGTTGGATCTTTTGCATGCGCGTGAAGATGAGCTTGTGAAACGCGACGTGATCGTCCTGACAGACACGGACCCCGCCGCGCGCAGTCCCTTGCGGCTCAAAATGCGACCTCGGGGGTTTATGCTGGTGATCGTGGGCAAAGATGGCGGTGTCAAACTGCGCAAGCCGTTCCCGTGGGATGTACGCGAAATCACCCGCAGCATCGACAAAATGCCAATGCGCCAACGCGAAATCCGCGAAGAAAAGGAACGTCCAAGCCAATAATCGTTTGGCTCTGACCCTATTCGTGAAACTCCTGAACGTCCGGCACCCGCGCAAAGGCGATCTTGGCCCCGGTAAAAGGCACCTTGTAGGGCGGCAGTTCGCCAAACCGGATGGTATCCTGACCAAAGCGCTGGTTCAGCCTGTCGATTGATCTGCACAGTTTCAGCCGCGCCTGTACCGCCTCGACATCTAAGGTCTCCTGCATATCGAACAGATCCTCGCTTTGCTGAGCCACAGGTCGCAAACCGCCCAGCATGATGCTGACGGACAGCGGGTTCACCACTTGCAAGGCTTTCCAATAACGATCGAATACTTCCAGCAAAACAAACGTGTCCTGCGTTGCCTTGATCTCTCCACCATGGCTTTTCCGCCCGTGATCGGCGGATTTGAAACTGACGGACAAGGCGCGTGCCACATACCCTTCGCGCCGCAAACGCGAGGCGGATTTCACCAGCAATCGCCGCGCAACGAGCCGAGCTGCCTCGGGAGATCTGTTTGCCGGAACCAGCATTTGGCCATGGCCCAGCGAGCTGCGGCGTGTCTGGGGATAGTCCACAACGCCGCCCTGCAATTGCGTCAAGAACCGCTCCCCCTCGACGCTGCGCCAAATCTGGCGCGCTTGTTTGGGGGTGATGGCGTATAAATCCGCAACATTCTGTATCCCTGCCCGGTCCAGACGCGCCTGAATGCCCTTGGAGATGCCCGGCAGGTCGCGCAGCGGCAAATGTGCAATTCTGCCCGGTAATACATCGGTATTCAGCCAGTTCAGCCCGGCGGGTTTCTCCAGTTCGGCGGCGATCTTGGCCAGCAATTTGTTGGGGGCCACGCCAACCGAGCAGCGTAACGCAGGACTGACTCGGGTTAGAATACTGTTTTGCAGGTCTTCGCCAATTTGCAGCGCTGTGTCCAAATTGCGCTGTGCGCCCAGCAAATGGCACGAAAATTCGTCGACCGAATGCGCCATATGGATGGGGATCACCCGTTCGACTGCGGCGCGAATGCGGTGGTGGTAGGCAACAAATACATCGTGCGCTGCCGCACGAAAGGTGATGCCGGGACAAAGCCTGCGCGCCTCTGCAATGCGCACGCCCATGCCCACGCCGCAACGTTTGGCCTCGATACTCGCTGCGATGCACGCGGCCCCTGCCGACAAGGTTGTCACCACGCCCACCGGTTTGCCACGTAGTTCTGGTTCCTCCGCTTGCATCACCGAGGCAAAGTAAGAATTCATGTCGAAAAACAGAGTGCGGAATGGCACGGTCAAAAGTCTCGCTCCAATTGGTGAGACTTCCCAGGTTAGAACATAAAGGGAACATATTGCAAACTGATTCAGCATCAGCCGACGTCAAAGAACCCTCACGTAGCAGCGAAGAGCCAACATATGCGGGCGTTGGCTGAATCACTCAAACTCCATGATCACATCATCCACGGCCAATGAATCACCCGCACTGGCATTCACTTTGCTCACCACACCTTTGCGTTCGGCACGCAGGATGTTTTCCATCTTCATTGCCTCAATCGTACAAAGCGCCTGACCTTCCTGTACTTCATCGCCGACGTCGACGTTGAGTTTCACCACCAAACCGGGCATCGGGCAGAGCAGCATTTTTGACGTATCAGGTGCGACTTTTTCGGGCATCAAACGCGCCAGTTCGGCCTGACGCGGGGTGCGCACATGCACTTTGACGTCTGCGCCGCGTGTGCGAATGCGGAAACCACCCGAGATCTTGCCGACTTTCAGAATTAAAGGCGCGTCCGCGACCGTCATCTCAGCCAGTTGATCCCCCGGGGTCCAATCGCCGCTGACCCGCAGTTCGGCGCCATCGTCAAACGTCACGGTTGATCCATCTTGATCAGCCTTGATCACCACATCAAACGATCGACCCTGCACGGCAACGTTCCAATCCGCGCCAACTTTGCGTTCGTGGTTGTCCATCCGCCCCGACACCCGCGCGCGCCTAATTTCAGCCACCCGGTGCATCGCGGCAGTTGCGGCGGCAATGCGGCGCAACTCCGCTTCGTCCAATTCAACCCCTTGGAAACCATCGGGATATTGTTCCTCGATAAACGCGGTGGTCATATCGCCCGCGACAAAGATCGGGTGGTCCATCACTGCAGATAGGAACGGCAGGTTGTGGCCAATGCCCTCAACCTCAAAACTGTCCAGCGCCACGCGCATCCGTTCAATCGCCTCGGCGCGCGTGGGTGCCCATGTACACAGCTTGGCGATCATCGGGTCATAATACATGCTGATCTCACCGCCCTCATAAACACCCGTGTCATTGCGCACGATATGGGTGTCCTCGACGACCTCGGCAGGTGGACGATAGCGGGTCAAACGGCCAATAGACGGCAGGAACCCACGGTAAGGATCTTCGGCATAAAGCCGATTTTCAATCGCCCAGCCGTTAATCTTTACGTCCTTTTGGGCAATGCTCAGCTTTTCACCATTCGCAACGCGGATCATCTGTTCCACCAGATCAACACCGGTGATCAGCTCGGTGATCGGGTGTTCGACCTGCAATCGGGTGTTCATCTCAAGGAAGTAAAAGTTGCGCTCGCCATCCACGATAAATTCAACCGTGCCGGCGCTGGTGTAGCCCACGGCTTGCGCCAGTGCGACAGCTTGCTCGCCCATCGCTTTGCGGGTTTTCTCATCCAGGAAGGGGCTCGGTGCTTCCTCTACCACCTTCTGATTTCGGCGCTGGATCGAACATTCGCGTTCGTTCAGGTAGATACCGTTGCCATGACTATCACACAGCACCTGAATTTCGATGTGCCGCGGCTGGGTCACGAACTTCTCAATGAATATCCGGTCATCACCAAAGCTGTTGGCGGCTTCATTCTTGGACGACTGGAACCCTTCGCGGGCTTCCTCATCGTTCCACGCAATCCGCATGCCCTTGCCGCCACCGCCCGCTGACGCCTTGAGCATTACCGGATAGCCAACCTCATTGGAAATCTTGACCGCTTCATCCGCGTCGGCGATCAACCCCATGTAGCCGGGGACTGTTGAAACCCCTGCTTCCTTGGCGATCTTTTTTGACGTGATCTTGTCGCCCATTTTCTCAATCGCGCCCACGGGTGGGCCAACGAACGCCACGCCAGCGGCCGATAGTGCTTCGGCGAACTTGCTGTTTTCACTCAGGAAACCATAGCCGGGATGCACAGCTTCCGCGCCTGACGCCTTGATCGCCTCCATCACTTTATCAATCACGATATAGGATTGGTTGGCGGGGGGCGGCCCGATGTGGATAGCCTCATCTGCCATCTGCACATGCAGGGCCTGCGCATCCGCATCCGAATATATCGCTACCGTACCAATGCCCATCTTGCGGGCAGTTTTGATAACGCGGCAGGCGATCTCGCCCCGATTGGCGATCAGGATTTTCTTGAACATGGGACGTCCTTTTGAGTCTTGAGGGAAACGCGCAAAACCGCGTCAGCCAAGGCTGCGCGGTGTGCATGAGATGAATGCCGGACGACCGGACCTACGGCACGAAAGCGTGCGCGTGATCCGGTAATCAGACGATGATTAGATGTGCTGGGGTCAGTACCCGCGACATTTGCCGGGGTTAAGCTGGCAATAGGCGACGTTGCCTGCCGCACCGATGGCCGCACCCTGGACAAGGCTGCCGCTGGTGATCGCCGCGGCACCCGCACCGATGACACCCCCGCCGAGGGCCTGTTCGCCCAATGTGTCGCCACAGGCCGCAAGGCCCGCGCAAGCGGTAAGCGCCAGAATGATATTTCGCATAGACATAAACCTGTTCCTTCACTGCTATCACATGCTTTACCACCCCGCCGGGTTGATCCCGGTTCATGCGCGGCTGCATGCTTTGTTTTGTTGCGCCCGATATTCGGACCCACGCCCCGCCGCCCTAAAAAGTCGGGCAGCAATGCCAGTATATAGGCATGCCGCCCGCATAGGGAAGGGGTATGGTCTTGGTGTGCGAAAGGCGTGTCCCTTGGGGGGATACCCGTTGCAGTTGTGATGGTGGCCCAAACGACACCCGCCGCCAAGGGCGACTTTTGCACTGCGCAAAAATCGGCCAAGGATTGCTGAAATGAGGGTACATCAGGCAACAACATGCCGATCACACCTCAAACGCATCAGGAAAGGATGCGCGGGCAAGTGGTTCATTGATCACCAGCATCGCTTCGTAATCTGCGGGGTCGAACGGATCGGTCGCCGCGACCACCTCGCGACCAAACAGCCACGACAACCGCCCGGCATCCAGATTGCCACGCTCAAACGGCTGATCACCAAACGCCTCCCAGAGCGCTTTCATGAAACCGATGTCGGCACGCCGATCGGCGGCTCGCCGATCAGAGCGGCGCTCGCGCACGGTTAAAGGCGTCGGCCCCTTGGGGTTCGCACGTCGTACAGTGAATTGGAAGTCTGTTCCCGGCAAACGCCCGGGGAACCCGCGATGCTTGAGCATATAGTCTAGCATGATGCACCTCCCTGCGGGACGGTGCGGGTCAGGACAGGCGCGGACGCCTGTCCTGTCGTGGTATTACTTGTACTTACCTGTGTACGTAGGCTCAACCGAGATTGGCTCGGGTGCAACCACAACGTATTCTTCGTCTGTTTGGCCGCTTGCGCAAGCTGATACGGCTGCAACAAAGCTGAATGCTGCCAGCAGTTTAATGCTCTTTGACATTTAAGTCTCCTGTAACTGTTTGTGAGGCGCGACACTGCTTTATGCCTCGCACGCCCCGATTCTGAGGTAAGGGATACGTGGGTATTCCTTGGCGTCACGTTACAAGAAGTGATTTGCCATTGATACCGGGTTTGGATCAATCGGCAACAATGTGACTCCAAAGCATCATTTTGGCGTGAAAAGGTGGCTTTACCCCCCATATATAGTGGTTTCATCACAACCCCTCCCAAATACAGGTGTCGCCCTGAGGGCGAAAAGCCTCAAAAAACTGTGTAGCATCGGGATCCGACACGCCAAATTCGGTGATCCGATCGGCAAAGGACACCACGATGATTTGGCTCTCAAGCTCGTATTGCGCGATGTATGGCAGGGCCAAAGTGGCGCAAAGTTCGAACATATCTGCAGCCGC
>JBPOFE010000239.1:0-3096 GCA_051252035.1 Sulfitobacter sp. | reverse complement strand
GCACAACGTATCCGCATGAACATCGGCACGATCCAAGACACCGACACGCTCAAAGTCCGTATGCGGCGCAACCGCGGTGGCAAACCACTGGGCGAGATTGAAGAAGGCTTTGCCGCCACGCTGACACCCGGTGACACGTTCCTAATTGGGGGACAGATTGTGAAATACGAGGGTCTGCGTGAAATGACGGTTGAAGTCAGCCGGGACGCCGCGAAAAAACCCAAGATTGCGACGTTTATGGGGACAAAATTTGCAACTTCGACCCAGCTTTCGGCACGCATACAGAGATTGTTCACTCAAGAGACCTGGCCAGAATTGCCCGCCCACACTGCCCAATGGTTGCACCTGCAACGCGACGTCAGCCAACTCCCACAGCCCGGCAGATTGCTGATCGAAAGTTTCACCCATGATGGCCGTGAGCAAACGGTGATCTATGGCTTCGCCGGGCGCAACGGCATGCAGACGCTTGGCCTGCTGCTCACCAAACGGATGGAAGAATTGGGCCTTAATCCGCTCGGATTTGTCGCCACTGACTATGCGACTTTGATTTGGGGGTTGGACGCTATCACAGACCCTGCGCCGCTGTTTGATCTGGATGCCCTGCAAGACGGTTTGGAATCATGGTTGGCCGGGAACGCAGTGATGAAACGCACGTTTCGGGCTAGCGCCACCATCGCCGGATTGATTGAACGCAACCTGCCACAAGCGCGCAAATCCGGACGGCAAGCGACGTTCAGTTCTGATATTCTATATGACACGCTGCACCGCTATGATCCCGACCACCTGATGTTGCAAATCACACGCGAGGAAGCCATGCGTGGCTTGGTGGATTTTGGCCGCATTGAGGAAATGATTACCCGCGTTGCAGGGCGTATTGATCACGTACGGCTGCCGCGAGTGTCGCCCTTAGCCGCCCCGTTATTTTTGGAAGTAGGCCGCGTTCCGGTCAAAGGCGACGCCGAAGAAAAGCTGCTCACGCAAGAGGCCGCGCGGTTGATGGAACAGTCAGGTCTGGCAAATATCACCCCTGCGCCATCTGACAAACCGCGTTGGCGGGTGGGATACTAACGCATGGGTCGAAACAGCCGGAGGTGACAGTGCATCGGTATTTAAGAAAGGGTGAAAGTTTATCGTTTATTAAGACCCGTTGGATGACACTCAGCGTGCGGTACAGGCTGTGGAGCCGATGACCGCAAAGGGTGAAGGCGTGTCATATCTTCTGGGTCAGGACCCGACTGTTGGCGCGTCTTCCATTTCACCCTTTTCCAAATACCCTTGCACCACGCCTACCTTCAAGCGCGCTGTGAGTGATTGCACTCTTGCCAAATCATTCAAACTCAAACATGAACAAAGGATGAACGGGTACGATTTCACACTTGCTGGCGCGCAGTTGACGGCATTGAGCAGTGGCGCGCTGTGGTGGGCGGATGAACGGCTGCTTTGCGTCAGTGATCTGCACCTTGGCAAATCAGAACGCATCGCGCGTCGTGGTGGTACATCTTTGCCGCCCTATGACACCCGCGACACACTGACCCGTTTGGCGGCTGATCTGACGCGCTGCAATGCGCAAATCGTGATTTGTCTGGGTGATAGTTTCGATGATCTTGGCGCGGCGATGGCGCTGCCCGAAGAAGAACGCCTTTGGATCACCCGCCTGCAAGCTGGGCGGCGATGGGTCTGGATTGAGGGCAATCATGATCCCGGTCCGGTTGATCTGGGCGGCAGCCATCTTGCGGAATTGCCGCTGGCCCCGCTAACGTTTCGCCATATTGCCCAAAAGGGCGCGAGTGGCGAGGTGTCGGGCCATTATCATCCCAAGGCGTCTGTGACTGCGAGAGGCCGCAGCATCTCGAGGCCTGCATTTTTGTATGATAGCGATCGGTTGATACTGCCCGCCTATGGCACCTACACGGGCGGGCTGCGCAGTGGCGCGGAAGTATTGCGTGACCTGATGCGTCCCGAAGCCTGTGCGATCCTGACAGGCAAGACCCCTATCGCCATCCCCATGCCGAGGTAATTCAGATGGACCAAGCCGCCCTTGACCGTATTCATTCAAGTTTTGCCGCGCAAAGCATGATGGCTACTTTCGGCGCAACACTCAGGGACGTGAGCGAAGGCCAAGTAGTTATAACCGCCCCAATCTTACCGCTGGCTTTGCAACAACAGGGGTTCGGCCACGCGGGGCTGACTTTTTCAATCGGCGATTCTGCGGCAGGGTACGCTGCGTTGACGATGTTACCGCTTGATATGGAAGTCGTAACCGCCGAGATCAAAGTGAACCTGCTTGCGCCTGCGCGCGGGGACCTGTTGATCGCCACAGGGCGAGTGATCAAACCCGGCAAACGGCTGTGTGTGGTAAGCGCCGAGGTGCACGCTGAAATGAATGGGACCCGTACATTGATTGCCGTTCTGCAAGGCACCATGGTCCCGGTCCCTGCATAACGTTCAGAACAATCCCGCCGCCCGTGCCGCATCGCGAAAGCTGCGGCTGATCGGTACTTCATAGCCATCCGCCATCAGCAACAAATCGCGTCCATCCTTGCGGCGGTGTTTTTTCACAGCATCCAAAGCAACTCAATGCGACCGATGCACCTGCAATCCGCGCGCTTGCTCCAGCTCTTTCACCGCTTCATTCAAGCGCAGCAGGATCAGACTGCTGTCTTTGTCGGTGACCACGTTCAGATAGTGATCTTGTGCTTCAATCCGGATCAGAGCGCCGCGTTGCACTAAAGGAATGCGCGCGAGAAACGTCGCGGTTGGATTGTCTGAGAAATTGACCGTTTCAGGTCGCATGGCGTCGACCAAGGCTATTGCGCCATGCACGATAAAGACGATCACCGTAACCACACCAAATAGATACAGATACAACATCACGCCACGCCAACCGTCAAAGACCAGCGTGTTGAGCAGGTAAACCAAACTCGTTGTGCATAGAATGAACAGACCCCAGATCAGGCCGTTCACGAGGAGCGTACGGGATTCTGAGGCCATAAACACCAGATGGCTGCCCAGTACAGACACCGCAACAACGCATGCCCAATAGGCAAACCGAGGCAGTGGGGTCAGAACGCCAAGCGTGCCAAAGGGCCCCGTCAC
>JBPOFE010000238.1:0-3110 GCA_051252035.1 Sulfitobacter sp. | reverse complement strand
TTCCATTTTCTTAACCCGTTCTTTGGTGTCGCCATTGCCGCGCTTTTGCTGAATGAAGCCTTGGGCGCGCGCGACATTCTGGGTGTCGCGATCATCACAATTGGCATTCTTGCCGTCCAAATTTCACGCCAAAAGAAGGTCTAAGGCCTAAACACGACATCACCTGCCGCACAAAGTAGTCACTAGACTGCCAAAATCTGATGTAAAATCACCCCATGCAGCTACCATTGCGAAATTCAGAAGATCCACCCGCCAAGGCATACGCCTTTCTACTGGTGCCGGGGTTTTCCACATTGGGTTTTTCCTGTGCGTTAGATGCGCTGTCCTTGGCCAACCACCACCCCTCAGGGCGCAAATTTTACAAGTGGCGGCTGATTTCAGAAACGGGCGAACCAGTGGCCGCCTATAATGGCGTCACTGTCGCGGTGGATTCTGGACTGACCGAACTGGCGCGCAATGAGACTTTGATCGTATGCGCTGGCGAAAATGCCGGGCACGGCAGCACCAAAACTCTGTTGAGTTGGCTACGACGCGAGGTCCGCAAGGGCATGGACTATGGCGCATTGTCCTCTGGTACGTATACGCTCGCCTTAGCAGGTTTGATCGGCGGCAAACGGGTGACAACCCACTGGGAATACAAAACCGCGCTGGCCGAAATGTTGCCTGACGTGATCATGGAGGACACGATTTATTCTGTAGATGGCCGCGTGTTTACCTCTGCAGGTGGGGCGGCATCAATGGATATGATGTTGCACCGCGTGCATGCGGATTACGGAACCGATATGGCAACCTGGGTCGCGGATCAGATGGTCTATACCGTGCCGCGCGCGCACAGCCATGGTCAGCGGATGTCACTGCAATCACGCCCCGAAGTGCGCAACGCGAAACTGTTGCTGGCGATGCAGATTATGGAAAACAACCTTGAGGATCCGCTGGCCCCTGATGAAATCGCAAACATCGTTGCCCTTTCCACCCGGCAGCTTGAGCGGCTCTTTGCAAAATATATTCAAACATCGCCCAAGCGATATTACCTACATCTCAGACTTGAAAAGGCACGTAACCTGTTGCGGCAAACCGACCTGTCTGTCACCGATGTCTGCGTGGCCTGCGGCTTCAGATCCCTCTCGCATTTCTCAAAAAGTTATCGTTCCGCCTTTGGCATTCCACCGGGGATGGAAGCATCGGATGGGAAAGTACTTTGGTCGGATATCAGTAGAAAGTAGACTCTAATCAGGGGATATCTTTAACTCTTAGCGCTTTCTGAATGCCGCAATCGACGCCAGATCATCCTTATGTGCCGCCTCCGCTTTCGCACCATAGATATTCACATCATGGTGCTGCAATCCTTCGATATGCGGCTCTAACGCGGCAAATTTGTCTGCAAACCCACGCGCCACAAAATGTTCCGCATTGATCGCTAGTATGAAAATCGCTCCCGGCCGTGCGATACGCAAAAGTTCATCCAGTGTATCCGGCCCAACATGCCCATGCGTGAATGTGCCGGCGCTTACAATCGCACCATATGTATCGTCAGCAATATCCAACGGCTGCGTCAAATCCGCCTCAATTGTGTTGCGATACAGATTCTTTTGCGCTGCAATCGCCAACATCTCTGGCGACACGTCCAAGCCATCAATCTCAATCATCGCACGGATTGGAATACTCTGCGCCAACAAGCCCGTCCCAGCGCCAACATCCAAGACTGGCCCAGACCCTTTGAACGCCTCACAAAAGATCAACCCAACCATCCGCGGCAGTTGATAATCCATGTCCAAGGCAAACCCATCGTCATAGGTTGTTGCCCAATCCGCATAGAGCCGTCGATTGTCCTCGGGCGTTTCCAACGCATAAGCAGCATCAAGATCAGGTTTTTTGTCGGACATCGCAGGTTCCCTCTTTGTGAGAAACCCTATGCAACGACAATCAGTTCAGCAACGGCTCAATCACATCCACAATTGACGCGGATTGCGGGCGGGTTGACGCACCCCACGTCCCAACGACACGTCCATCTGGCCCAATCAGTACCTTATTGAAATTCCATGTCGGCACGAACCCGGCCTCAGCGGCAACCGCTCTGTAAAACGGATGTGCGTTCTTGCCCCGAACATGCGTGATATCCGCCATCGGAAGGTTCAGACCAAAGCTGATCTCGCAGAATTCTTTAACCTTCGCCCCACTCGCTAACTCTTGATTAAAGTCATCGGATGGTACTGCCAAAACCACCAAGCCCCGTGCTTTGTATTGATCATAAAGCGCCTGCAGACCGTCATATTGATAGGCGAACCCACATTGCGAGGCGGTATTGACGACCAAGACTGGCTGTCCTGTCCATTCCGCAAGGTCCAGCGTCCCACCATCAATGTTAGAGAACACCGCATCACGCGGTCCAGCGGCGCTGATGGTTGCATTCAAAAAACAAAACGCTATCGCAATGAACCAGCGCATCAAGCCTCCTCCTCCTGTGCTTCACAAAGCTAACATAGCGCGACATCACACAGAGTTGAGCATTTATGACAAACCCTTTGAATTTCCATGCGTCACCCCATCTAATAGCAGCACGCACTTTGCGAAAGGAATGCTATGTCTCGTTATCAGAAAAATCCCGATGCGATCGCCGCCCTATCGCCCGAAGAATACCACGTCACGCAGGAAAGCGGTACAGAACGGCCCGGAACGGGCAAACTGCTCGGAAACAAAGAGCCCGGCATTTATGTTGATATCGTATCCGGTGAGCCGCTGTTCGCATCGTCAGACAAATACGAATCCGGTTGTGGATGGCCGAGTTTTACCAAGGCAATCGAACCCGCCCACGTGAACGAATTGCGCGATGTCTCGCTTGGCATGGTCCGCACTGAAGTGCGCAGCACACACGGCGACAGCCACCTTGGCCATGTGTTTCCCGATGGCCCTGCTGATCGCGGTGGTCTGCGGTATTGCATCAACTCCGCATCCCTGCGGTTTGTGCATCGTGACGACATGGAAGCCGAAGGATATGGCAAATACCTAAACCAAGTGGAGGACGTAGCATGACTGAACGCGCAGTATTAGCAGGTGGATGTTTCTGGGGCATGCAGGATTTGATCCGCAAACGCCCCGGCGTGATTTCAACC
>JBPOFE010000237.1:0-3175 GCA_051252035.1 Sulfitobacter sp. | reverse complement strand
AAACACCAATGTGAACCGCCCGCCTTCATTGTCTATCCGGCGGCGTTCTTTCAGGCCAAGCATCTCATAGAACTTGATAGATTTCTCAAGGTCTTTGACGCGCACCATTGTGTGCAGGTATTTGATCGGCATCCCATATTCCTTTGTGCATGGCTTTGACCCCAAGCTAGCATGGAACGCGCGGGTTGCCAGCGCCTCTCAGAATTTTGATTGGATGCCCAAAGACACCGACAATTCACGGGTGTCATAGCGGCTAATGTTTGAAAACTTTCGGCCCGCGCGAACCCGGACAGTCGGCGCAAAACCCGCGTAATCAATGTCGGGAAAGAAGAAATTCACATCCGCATAAACGGATTTGTCCTCGCGCCCGACGCTGGGGTGGAACAGGGCGCGAAAATCGGCGTAATCGGCATAGCCTAAAACCATACCCGCCGATACTTTGGCCGGGCCGATCTGGTCGCCAAATGCATATGTGGCGGCAAATGTGGTCGATAGGTTGCGGGAATTCGAGAAGTCGCTGTCGGTTTTGCGCAGGTTCAGCGACAGGTTGATCCTGTCGCCGCCGCCCAGACGATGCTGTACCCCGGCTGTCACGCCCAGCACTTCGCTGTCAAATCGTGACGAAAGCGCCGAATTTCTGACCTCATAGGTGCCGCGCAACGAAAATCTCGTCTGATCGCTGATCCGCCAGTTCCGCCCGGCCTCAACGCGGGCAAAGCTGTAGTAAGGATTGCGGCCAGTCCAATAGTGACCCAGTGCCACTTCCACATCGCCGCTGTTGCCCTGTTTCCCGATCAAAAATGTATGTCTTGCGCCAACTTCGGCAAAGGTGCTGCCGTAATCGCTATTTTTAGAAGTGGCCGCCAAGCGCCTCGCGCCACCGGAAAGTGCAACACGCTGCACATACAGCCGCGCGTTGATCTCGGTTCTGCTGCGTTTGGTGCCGCGCAACCGATATGCAACATTGGCATCGACATGTCCGATCAAGCCGCTGAGCGCCTGCGCATTGCCGCTGAGCGTGCCGACGATTGGCGACCCATCAATGGTTTGTACCGCGGTATCGGCACCATTGTTAACATTGGTCGAAGGTCTGATCCCGCCACGCAGCGAGAAAGAAAACGGGTTCTCCGCCCGCACCCGGCCAAAATCACGGGCCAGCTGCGCCTCAACCTTTTTGTCGGGGGCGTTTTGCACCGCGCGGCGCAACCACAATTGGGTCAGCGTGGGGCGTTTGTCGGCATATGATAACTTTGCAGCCAATTCCGCCGCTTCAAATCGCTGTGGTTTGGTTTCCGCAAATCGGTAGGCCCGCGCCGCCGATTTACGCGCCTCACCCGTTTGATTCAGCTGGCCTTGGGCGCGGGCCAACACATAATGCGCGAACGATGATTTTGGATCAGCCTGCAACAACCCGCGGCCCAGTTGATACGCCAGTTCCGGCTGTCCGGATAGCAATGCCCGCACGGCGACATCGCGCGCCTGTGGCAGTGTCAGTTCAACGTTATTCTGACTGGCTTGCGGTGCCGCGGGCGCATCTTGCCCGCCCGCCGCGATAGGGCACAGCAAAGCAAACACCAAAGCAATTGCCTTTGTTGTTGGTTTTAAGACGAAATCATCCGCCACGCTACGCGCCCTTACGGCTGCGGCTGATTACACACCGGATCCGCCTGTGGCGTTCCACACTGGGCCAAGACGAACACACCGTATTCTTCGATGTCAGTAATACCGGCGATATGGTTTTTTGCATGCACGACGCCTGCAACTTCGGTGGCACCATTGCCGCCGAATATCCCACCATATTCACCGCGTTTCTGCAGACCAACTGTCGTGTCGCCAAAGAATGTCCCGTCAGCGGCGATGGATGTTGGCGCGAGATCAAGGTCGGCAACGACTGTGGCGGGGGAATCCGTGATTTGACGCGTTGTGATCGTGCCGTTCACGGTGCCGTCGGAAAAACTCGCGTTGATCAGGATTTGTCCGGTAACCTCAGCCGCCTGCGTTGGCACGAAGGACGGCGGTGTCCCCCCAGCAACAGGCGCAAGGTCTTCGCTACTACCTGCAGTGTTCAACAGGCCCACATAATTGCCAGCATAAGACACCAGACCACCATCACCGGGCGTTCCCGGCGCGACTGGCGCGGTATAGCTTGTGTTGGCATATGCGCCACCTGCAAAGAAATACGTAAATTGCCCACCTGTCACCGCAATCGCAGCCCGTGTTCCGCGAATATCGCGCACATATGCGGTCGAGTGGCGGTCAAGCGAGCCATCTTGCGCGGTATAGGCTTGATAGCCACCCCGATCCAGGGCCGGGCGACGACGGTAGACATCTTCAAACGGACCGTCGTCAAGGCTGACACCGCGAATACTCAACGTGCCTGCAGTTGGATTATAAGTGAAACTTTCCAGATCCTTGGCCAAGACAGCGGGAATTGCGCTCGCCGTGCCGCCGCCACCTGTTGACGTTGTTGTACCACCAAAAGGTGCCGTACCGCTGCCACAACCAGCAAGGCTGATCCCAAGCGCAAGGCCCATCCAAAGACGTGTCATGATAATCTGCCCTCAATTGCCGTTTGTCTGTTTTGTCCACAGTCACAAACCGAGCCGCAGGTTGTCAACGATCCAAGGGCGGGCCACCGCATTAACCTAAAAAGTGCATCCCAAACGCAATACCGCATATGGCGGTTCCGTGGGGCCATTTGCGTAGATATAGTGCAAAGCGAATCCCAAGCACAAAAAACACCTTTCAAGGACACCACCATGCCCCTTTCCCCTGACCAACAAGCCGAAATCGACGCACAGCGCAGCGAACCACGTCAAACCCTGCGCGCGGTCAGCGACGGGATGGAACAGCATTTGTACAAAGCGCTGCCCGTGCTCGACCACGGATTTGTCCGCGTCATCGACTATATGGGCGACGATGCCGCGATCTGTCAGGCCGCGCGCGTGTCCTATGGCAAAGGCACCAAATCGGTGCAAAACGACGAGGGGCTGATCCGCTATCTGATGCGCCACTGGCATTCGACCCCGTTCGAGATGTGCGAGATTAAGCTGCACGTCAAACTGCCCGTTTTTGTCGCGCGCCAGTGGATCCGCCACCGCACCGCCAACGTCAACGAATACTCTGCCCGCTATTCGATTTTGGACCGCGAATTCTACATCCCCGCGCCCGAACA
>JBPOFE010000236.1:0-3209 GCA_051252035.1 Sulfitobacter sp. | reverse complement strand
ATCATGGGGCGCGGCACCTATGAATTTGGCTATCGGTTCGGTCTGGAACCGGGTCAAAATCCCTACCCTCACATGCAAACTTATGTCGTGTCGCAGCAACTTGATTTGCCACAAAGTTCGGCCGTTTCACAGGTTACGGCCGGCCTGTGGGGACTTCTCTCGGACTTACGCCGTACCGCACATGCTCCGCTTTATCTCTGTGGCGGTGGCCAGCTTGCAGGCACGCTTTTGCAGCGGGGCGCAATTGATCTGTTGCGCCTCAAACGCGCGCCGATTCTATTGCGCACAGGCACGCCGCTCTTTGCGGGCGGCACCCCTGCGCTCAATCTGACCTGCCAGCACAGCGAGGTTTTTGACGGCGGATATCTCTATCAGGAATACAAAATCCGCAAACCCCAAACCCAATGATCGTTCCGGCCGGGGATTGCACGGTTGTCGTCACCCCGGCCTGCGCTTACATGTGGGCAACAACGCAAATTGAGGTCTTATATGTTTCAGCTTCCCTTCCCCGTCCGCGACGCAAATGCCAGTTCCGGCAACAAGGATTTGGGCAATCTGCCCGAATGGGATCTGAGCGACCTGTACACAAGCGAGGATGCCCCGGAACTTAAGCGCGATCTGGATTGGTTGGAACAGGCCTGCGCCAGCTTTGCGGCCGATTATGAGGGCAAACTGGCCGATCTCGACGCTGGCGGGCTGCTCGACTGCGTGCTGCGCAACGAAAAGATCAACCAGATCGCTGGGCGCATCATGTCGTTCGCGGGGCTGCGGTATTACCAGCTGACCACCGATGCGGGCCGGGCAAAATTCATGTCAGATATGCAGGAGAGCATCACAAATTTCACCACGCCTTTGGTATTTTTCACACTGGAAGTGAACCGTCTTGAGGATGACCACCTCGACAATTTGTTCGCAGCAAACGCCGACCTTGCCCGCTACAAACCGATCTTTGACCGCATCCGCGCAATGAAACCTTATCAATTGTCCGATGAGTTGGAAAAATTCCTGCATGATCTGGGCGTTGTCGGCGACGCATGGGAGCGGATGTTTGACGAGACCATCGCGGGTCTGGAATTTGAAGTGAACGGCGAACAGTTGAACATCGAAGGCACGTTGAACCTGCTGACCGACCCCGACCGCGCCAACCGCGAGGCGGCAGCCCGTGAACTCGCTGATGTGTTTGGCAGCAATATCAAAACCTTTGCCCGTGTTCATAACACTCAAGCTAAGGAAAAAGAGATCATCGACCGCTGGCGCGGCATGGAAACTGCGCAGACCGGGCGGCACCTGAGCAATCAAGTTGAGCCGGAAGTGGTCGAGGCGCTCCGCGAGGCGGTCGTCAAAGCCTATCCGGACCTCAGCCATCGTTACTACGAGTTGAAGCGCAAATGGCTGGGGCTGGACGTCATGCAGGTCTGGGACCGCAACGCCCCCCTTCCGATGGAAGACCCGCGCGTGGTCGATTGGGAGCGTGCCGAGAAAACCGTCATGGACGCTTACAACGCCTTTGACCCGCGCATGGGCGAGTTGGCCGAACCGTTTTTCCGCAAGGGCTGGATTGATGCCGCTGTGAAACCGGGCAAAGCGCCAGGTGCCTTTGCGCATCCGACGGTCACCGATGTGCATCCTTACGTGATGTTGAACTATCTGGGGAAACCCCGCGATGTCATGACCTTGGCACATGAACTGGGCCACGGTGTGCATCAGGTTCTGGCCGCCGGACAGGGTGAGATGTTGTCATCGACCCCCCTGACATTGGCCGAAACCGCAAGCGTGTTTGGCGAAATGCTGACCTTCCGCAAGATGCTCGACGGGGCCAAAACCAAGGCCGAGCGCAAAGTGATGCTGGCGGGCAAGGTCGAGGATATGATCAACACCGTCGTGCGCCAGATCGCGTTTTACGATTTCGAATGCAAACTGCACGCGGCGCGCCGTGGTGGTGAATTAACGCCTGACGACATCAACGCGTTATGGATGTCGGTGCAGGCCGAAAGCCTTGGGCCAGCCTTTGAATTCATGGACGGTTACGAGACCTTCTGGGCCTACATCCCCCACTTCGTACACTCGCCCTTCTATGTCTACGCCTATGCCTTCGGCGACGGCCTCGTGAACGCGCTTTATGCGGTCTATGCCGAAGGTGAAGAAGGGTTTGAGGAGAAATACTTCGACATGCTCAAGGCAGGTGGGTCAAAGCATCACAAGGAGTTGTTGGCCCCGTTTGGGCTGGACGCCAGTGACCCGGCGTTCTGGGACAAGGGTTTAAGCATGATTTCAGGGATGATTGATGAGTTGGAGGCGATGGAGGATGATTAAACCCTTGATGATAGCGGCCCTACTGGCGGTAGGTGGCACGCAGATTGCGGCACAATCGCTGGTCGGCAAATAGGATTGCAACGCCCGCAAGGGCAAAGGGTTGGCTATGCGAATGCTGTTAGAATACCGCAACAATGACCATTTTTACCACCGCGCAAATGTTGCAGTTGGTGATCGCCGCGGCCGCATGGACGCTTCAATTTCAATGCGGGGCACTTGGATGACGGTTGGCAATGAGCTGATTGAAAACGTTAATTCAGGTCGCGTAACCGCAATTTCCGTTGATAAACGCGACATTTCCAAGACTCCGTTTGGCAAACAGGCAAGCGCGTCTTTGCGTCAACAGATCGTCGATCCCAACAACCCCAGCCGCATGCAATTTACCTTCACTGGGGCCAGTAAGATGCGGCTAAAGGATGGGACGTTCAGGGCTACCTGCACCAAGCGTTAAAATTTATTAACACTTTCAAAGGACAGTCACTTCAACTGACTGTCCTTACTCCCCCGCCGATTAACCCCGCCACGTGCTTGAAACTTTCCATCCCGTTCCCGCACGCAGTCAATACACAGCTTCACCCCCGGCAAGGCCACACGCCGCGCCTCTGGGATCGGTTCTTCGCATTCCGCACAATGGCTCAGGCTGTCGCCCACCGGTGCTCGTCGCGCCTTCATCCGGGCCAATTCGTCGGAAATTGACGCTTCAATCTGTTCAGATACAGCGCCGTCTTTTGCCCAGCCACCCGCCATCTCGTATCCTCCAACGTAAAACCCTGCCCAATGTTGGACAGGGTTCACATTTCGTCAAGCCACCTCACGCATCAGGCGTTGGCCAACAGACCCTTTTCCTTTGCCAGTTCGCGCATCTTTTCTTGCAGTTTCTCAAAGGCGCGCACTTC
>JBPOFE010000235.1:0-3234 GCA_051252035.1 Sulfitobacter sp. | reverse complement strand
CGCCCGTCACCGCCAACCACAAAGGTCTTGCCTGCACCGCCGCCGATGGCGTCAAAAGTGGCCTGGATAAAGTTCTCGAGAAATCGAGGTTCCATAAATACGCGGGTCTTCTTGCGCAGCCCGGATGTGCCGGGCATCTGACCCTCAATCGGCGTGGTGCTGACAGTTTCAAAGGTCATCTGAAATTCCTTTCGTTGAATGCGCTCTTCCTGCGTCACGCATGGTTGATGCGATTGGATTCAATTGATCCCCGCTGTGCAACTCTTCAAGCGGTGTCTGGTATTTACGCCGCCAGTTTGGATGCTCATCAATCGTGCCGGGCAAATTCTGTGCTTCAACCACACCTAGCACATCGTCAAGCTGGACAGCGACCAGCGCGGCATTTGAGTGGGCAAGTTGCGTGTGAACATATGTGGCAAAACTCGCGCCCTGCGGGACCAAGGTCACCTCGGCATTGCGCTGTTCTCGCATATGTTCTGCCTCAGCCGTTTCAATCCAATTCAGCTTTTCCCACCAATCGATATCACGCCCGGCGGCGAACCCTTGAACCGTAGGCGTGTCATGAGTCGCAAAGCAGGACAGCACCTGTTCAGGACCGGATTGAGGGTCGCGAAACCCACCCTGATCATCCCGTTCATATTGCATCACAGAATATCCATAAAACCCATGCGCGCGCATGGTGTCGCGAAAACCATCCGGCACCAGCCCAAGGTCCTCGCCGATCACAAGACAATTATGCCGCTCCGCTTCGATCTTGATCACTGCCATGAGCGCCTCAAACGGTTGGCGGATATACGCGCCGGGGCTGCCATCATCTGGCAGCAAAAAGCTGCGGTTTAAGCCGAGGACATGATCAATCCGGATAACACCCGCATGACGCATGGTTTGTGCCAAAATTCGGCGCAGCGGTGCGTATCTTTGTGCTTTCAGTTTTCGCGGTGAGAACGCGGCCAGATCCCAGTTTTGTCCCGCTGGGCTGAGGTGATCAGGCGGCGCGCCGATTGAGACGCCCTGCGCGATTGCGTCCCGTTCACACCAGCTTTCGGCCCCGTCCCGGCGTGGCCCGACCGCCAAATCAAGGTAAAGCCCAAGCGGCATTCCGGCATCTCGCGCGCGGGTCTGTGTGTTGCCAAGGTGCGTGTCAGCCACCCATTGCAGCCACATGTGATATTCAAGCTCTGCGGCGGGCGGATCGGCAGGATCATCGGGCCACTGCCGCCAATCAGCACCGAGTGTCTCGCTTATTAATTCGAACTTGGCAAAGGTTTGTAGTTCGTCACCACCAGCGGCAACAAACCGCGAAAACGCACGTTTGGATTCGGATGAAGCGGTGGTCTGAAAATGATCAAACAGCGCTTCCAGCGTTTTGTTATGGGCTTGTTTGTGATCAAGATATTGCACGGTTTCAGCTCGCTTGATCGCGTCGAACGCATCGGTATCAATCGCGTTATCCAGCCCGGGAATCTGATCAATCGCGATGTATGAAGTGTTCAAAAATCCGCGATGCGAGGGCGAATAGGGGCTGATCGCGGTGGTATCGAAATAGCCCATATTATGGATCGGATTGATGCCCAAAAACGCGGCACCATGCGCGGCTGCGATTTTTGCCATATTGGCGAGATCCTCGAAATCACCAAGTCCGGTGTTTCGTTCCGACTGCACCCCATAAAGTGCAAGGTTAAGACCCCAAAGCCGATCTGCCTGCGCCAAGGAATGAACCTGCGGCAAGTGTTTTGGTGCTGCAATGACGGTGGTGATTTCGGTTCGGCCGGAGGCGGTGGCGGTCAGCACGTAAATACCAGACTGCAAGGCGGGCAATTTGATGTGATCGCTTGGCCGGCCCTCGGCCACGACATTATCATGGCCATCCAAGCAAAGAACCCAAGTTGCGCCAAGTCCGAAATTCAGGGAGGCGGGTATGTTGCTTTCAATGATGATCTCGTCGGGAAACCATCGGTCTTCTGTTTCAATCCGCAAATCTGTCAAGGCTGCGCGGATTGACGCGCCACTGGTTGTATCGAACCCATTGGCGCGCAAAAGGGCCTTCTGAGTGTCCGGTGATGTGCCCCGTTCATTACCTTGCAGGTCGTGATACCGCGGTAAGATACCACAAAGATCGGCAAGTGCTGCGAGGTCGTGATCGTCGCTCATGCCGTGCCCTCAGATGTGTCCAAGACAAATGCGACAACTGATTGCGGTGCGATGTTGGTGTTCTCAGGGCCTAGAGGTGATGGCGCAGACATATCGGTATCAATGGCCCGCCTCCAGAAACGTCCGCGTGGGGCATCTGGGAAAGTGACGCTGGCGTGTTCATCGCTGCGGTTAAATACCAAAAACACAACATCATCATTTGCATCATAGTGAGGCGCGTCTGTGGAGCACCGCAACGTCAGGCATAGGTTGGCCAACCGTGGATCGCGCCAATGCAGCGGTTGGCCATTGAAGTCGGACCATTCAACATCGGGTTGACCGTCTGATGCGCGCGCTGTGCCGTGTAAAAAACGGGTTTGCCGAAGGGTAGGGTGTGCTTGTCGGAATGATGAAAGTTGGCGGACAAACTTCTGTAGATCAGTGTCAGCTTGATCCCAATTCACCCAGCCGATGTTGTTGTCCTGACAATAGGCATTGTTATTGCCCTGCTGTGAATTGCCCAATTCGTCACCTGCAAGCAGCATCGGCGTGCCTTGTGACAAGAACAGCGTGGCCAACATATTGCGCTGCCGTTGTGAGCGCTGATTGAGGATATCGGCATCATCGGTATCCCCTTCAACACCGCAATTGTCGCTGAAGTTTGAATGATGCCCGTCACGATTGCCTTCGGTATTTGCTTCGTTGTGGCGCTTTGAATACCGGGTGATATCGGCAAGGGTGAAGCCGTCATGTGAAGCCAGAAAATTCACTGACGACCAACTGCGGCGGCTAGAATGATCAAATTTGTCTGCCGATCCCAAAAGCCGTGCCGCAAGTTCTTGCGCGCTGTGCGCATCGCCACGCCAGTAACGCCGCACTGTGTCACGGTAACTGTCGTTCCATTCAGAAAATTCATGTGGAAACTCACCAAGACGATAACCGCCTGGCCCAATATCCCAAGGTTCGGCAATCATCCTAACTCGCGATAAAACAGGGTCTTGTCGTAGCGCGTCAAAGAAACCACCGTTGGGGTCGAACCCATGATCTTCGCGCCCCATCGTGGTGGCCAGATCAAAGCGGAACCCGTCCACGCCCATACATTCG
>JBPOFE010000234.1:0-3253 GCA_051252035.1 Sulfitobacter sp. | reverse complement strand
AAAGGCCCCGCATCCCGCGAGGCCCTTTCCTATCTCATTCTGCCGCTTCGGGCTGATCGCCGCCAGCGCTATCGCCACCTTCACCCTCGGTCTTGGGCTTTGGTTTGCGTCGGGGCGCACGTTTGGGTTTGGGATTGCTTTCAGGTGTGTCCACCAAACCGCTGTCCGGCTCTGACGCCTCACCTTGGGTGACAAAGTCAGGCAGCTGTGACGCCGTATCGGGCTTGCGGCGGGGCGCGCGCTTCGGTTTGGCGTGTGGTTGCGCCTGATCCTTGCCCGCTTCATGATCACGGCGCTGGCCCCCGTCATTTTGCTGGACATTGGGCTGCTGGCCATCATTCTGACCGCCACCATGAGGTTGGCCGCCTTGTGCCTGATCATTGTTGTTTTGATTGTTACCTTCACGCTCCTGGCGTTCCTGCCGCTCGCGGTCTCGCTCAATCTGGCGTTCACGGTTCTGGCGCTCTTGCTCTTCGCGTTTGGCTTCCATTTCACGCTGTGCCTCAGACAACAGGCGCAGGTAATGCTCCGCATGCTGCTGGAAATTCTCCATCGCCACCCGGTCATTGGAAAGCTGGGCATCGCGCGCCAGTTGATTGTATTTCTCAATCACCTGAGAGGGCGTGCCACGCACTTTGCCTTCCGGTCCTGAGCTGTCAAAAACGCGATTGACGACATTGCCGCCTTGATTGTGCTGCGAACGGTTGCGGTTATTCTTCGACCGGCCCCGTGATCTGGTTGATTTCATGTGAGTTTTTCAGCCTTCAATGCTGTTAGTCGTAAAATCCGGGTGGCGTAGCAGCGCCAAGAGATGTCCCGGTATTGCGAGATGTTGGGCATAATGCCGCGCGGGACCGCTTGGAAAAGCATCCACCGCTGCAACATCTTTGAATAAGCATGCCAAAACGCCCACGGCAAGTCAAAAGTGCGATAATATCGTATAGATGGGCTATTTTTCGCGGCTTTATGCCGGTTTGCCTGCACAAACGACACGGGCACGCCCATCCAGATCATGTGCCAGCGTCACTCGGCCCCATCCGGCGGCAGTAAAGATGTCACTGACATCGCGGCCTTGCTGCCAGCCAATTTCGACCATCACACGACCGTTTGCCGTCAAATACCCCTGCGCTTGCTCTGCAATAATACGGTAGGCCGTTAACCCATCTGCGCCGTCGGTCAGCGCGATGGCCGGCTCGTGCAAGGCCAATTCCGGCGCGATATCAACCATCTCGTCCGCAGCCAGATATGGTGGATTTGATACGATCAGGTCATAGCGCCCTTCGACCGCTTCAAACCAATCCGATTGCAAAATGTCGGCGCGCGCCTCAATCCCGTGCAGCACCGCATTCGCACTGGCCTGCAAACACGCGGTCTCGGATACATCAACACCAACACCATGCGCGTCAGGCCGCTCTGCCAGTAAAGTCACCAAGATGCAGCCAGATCCCGTGCCAAGGTCCAGCACGTGCTCAAATGGCTCAGACAATGCCAGTTCAATCAGGGTCTCTGTCTCAGGGCGCGGGTCCAGCACATCGCGGCTGATCTTGAATTGGCGCCCATAAAATTCCCGACTGCCAATCAAATGCGATACTGGCACCCGCACCGCACGCAGAGCCACGAGGTTCTCGAACCGTTCGGCGATGTCGGGCGCAATCTCTTCGGGCGCGATTAAGGTCACGCGCGCCGCATCCACTGATGCCGCATGCGCAAGCAAGATGCGCGCATCCCGCGCCGGGTCCGGCACCCCCGCCGCACGCAACCGTGACGCCGCCGCTGCCATCGCTTGGGCTGCGGTCGGCGCGCTCATCCGTTCATCTCGGCCAGCATGCGCGCCTGACTGTCCGCCGTCAGCGCATCAACAATTTCATCCAGATCGCCTTGCATCACCGCATCCAGACGGTACAGCGTCAAATTGATCCGATGATCCGTCATGCGCCCTTGAGGGAAATTATAGGTTCTGATCCGCTCTGAGCGATCCCCCGACCCCACTTGCGCCGCCCGATCCGCTGACCGTTCGCTGTCCACCCGTGACCGCTCCAGATCATAAAGCCGCGCTTTGAGCACCTGCATCGCCTTTTCGCGGTTGCGGTGTTGGGATTTTTCCGATGACGTCACCACAATCCCCGTCGGCATATGCGTGATACGCACCGCAGAATCGGTGGTGTTGACGTGTTGCCCGCCTGCCCCGGAGGACCGCATCGTATCAATGCGGATGTCATTCTGGTTGATCTCGATATCAACATCCTCGGCTTCGGGCAGCACCGCCACCGTCGCCGCTGACGTATGAATGCGCCCGCCACTTTCGGTGCTTGGCACCCGCTGTACCCGATGTACGCCACTTTCAAATTTCAATCGTGCAAAGACGTTCTGGCCAGTGATATGCGCCACGACCTCCTTGACGCCACCAAGCTCGGTCATCTGCTCTTCGATCAGATCAAAACCCCAGCCCCGGTTTTCGGCATAACGCTGATACATCCGCAACAAATCCGCCGCGAACAAAGCCGCCTCATCCCCGCCTGTGCCGGGTCTGATTTCAAGCATCGCAGGCTTCGCATCCGCCGCATCACGTGGCAACAAAGCCAGTTGCAGTGAGTCTTCGACCTTGGGCAGTGCCGCCTTAAGCATTGGCAGTTCTTCTTGCGCCAATTCCGCCATTTCCGGGTCCGCAAGCATTGCATTGGCGTCTGCCAGATCGCTTAACAGCTGTTTATAGGCGTCGATCTGCTCAACAACCGGGCGTAGATCCGCATATTCCTTGGCCAAAGCGGCAAAATCCGCCCCGTCCGATCCAGCCGCCATTGACGCTTCCAAAAACTGAAAGCGCTGCGATATTTGTTCAAGGCGGTCCATTGGGATCATCTGGTTCGTGTCGCTTAAGACAGGGCTTTGGTCAAGGGCGATGCCGTGTTATACTTGATCCATGTTACGCTTTGCCTTGATCCTCTCGTTGCTTCCCATCAGCACGCTGGCCGATGTTCCGGTGCCGGGTGGCAAGACGATTGACTGCTATTGCACCGACCGCAATCACAACCGGATTGAACTGGGTGAAACCATCTGCCTGCAGGTCGATGGCCGCATGTTCATGGCGCAATGTCAGATGTCGCTGAACGTGCCAATGTGGCGCGAGGTTGAACAGGGCTGCCTATCCTCCAGCCTTGAGAGCAGCGAGCCAGCCTTTGACCCGCTTGGCGTTTACCCCAAGATCTGACGCGCCAAAGCGCAGACGGCCGTTAATTTCCAGATACCGTATGTC
>JBPOFE010000233.1:0-3302 GCA_051252035.1 Sulfitobacter sp. | reverse complement strand
ACACTGGGGCGGTTTCTGGCGTTGTGCCCTGTCGGTGGGGTAACGGCGCTAAACGATACCGCCGCGCGCGTGGTGAAAGAATTGGATCCCTTTCGGGCGGCGATGACAGAAGATGAACTGGCGCGGCGCCGGTCGAGCAATTTAACACCGGCCCAAGACGAGAACCTGCGCAAGTGGGGATACCCGCATGTTATGGACGCCTTTCGGTTCCACATCACGCTGACGGGAAAATTAGACAAACAAACACTGGCAACCACAATATCTTCGTTGCGTCCGTTAATCATGCCGTTGCTTTCGCAGCCATTCTTAATCGACAGTCTGACACTGGTTGGCCAGCGTACCGATGGTATGTTCGCGGAAATCCAGCGCTATCCGCTTGGTTTAAAAACAGGCTCTAAATAGGAACTTTACCCCTTGGCACCCTGACCGCGTGAATAGACATCTTCATAGCGCACAATGTCGTCCTCACCCAAATAACTACCGGTCTGAACCTCAATTAATTCCATCGGTAGTTTGCCGGGGTTTTCCATGCGATGAACGGCCCCCAGCGGGATGTAAACACTCTCGTTTTCACAAACCAACTGAACCTTATCATCAATGGTGACTTTTGCCGTGCCCGCAACAACGATCCAATGCTCGGCCCTGTGTACATGGCTTTGCAGGCTCAACGCGGCGCCGGGCGTGACCACGATCCGCTTGACCTGAAACCGATTGGCCAAGATCAGCGTTTCAAAGAAACCCCAAGGGCGGTGATCTTTGGGAAATGTGTCCGCTTGCGGGATCGCGGATTTGCGCATTTCCTTGACCACATCACCCAATTCAGCCACCCGGTCACGATGCGCCACCAGAACGGCATCGGGCATTGCCACCGCGACGATGTTTTCAAGGCCAAGCCCCACCAATTGCTGTGCCTCATTGTCAGATCGCAACAGCGTATCTTTACAGTCGATGGCAAGCGAAGCCCCTTGGACCGCCACGCCACTCTCATCAATTTCAGCATGTTGATGCACCGCGTTCCAGCCACCCAGATCGGACCAATCCCCACGGTGTTGGATTACGGAAAGATTGCTCACCTTTTCCATGATCGCGAAGTCGACCGAAATATCGGCGCATTTCGCCCAAGCATCGGGATCAAGGCGCAGAAAACCCAGATCGACCTGCGCTGCATCCACCGCAGCGCGCACATGGTTCAGTGTCTCAGGCGCATGTTCGGCAAACGCATCAATCAGCGTTTGCGCGGTGTACATGAAAATACCCGCGTTCCACAGATAATCACCCGCGGCCAGCATCCGTTCCGCTTCGGCAAGCTGCGGTTTTTCGACAAAGCGCTTCAGGGGCACGGCACCATGGACCTTGCCACTGTCCAACTCTAAATACCCATATCCGGTTTCGGGACGATCCGGGGTGATCCCGAAGGTCACAATCTGCCCGGCCTCGGCGGCGGGTATGCCGCTTTTCACACTGTCGCGAAACGCATCAGCTTGTGTGATATAGTGGTCAGAGGGCGCGGCTAGCATCATGCCCTGCGGATCGGTCTGTGCCTGCACCAATGCCGCCGCCAGCAATGCAGGCGCGGTGTTGCGGGCCTGCGGCTCAATAAGTACCGCACCGGGATCAATGCTCATTTCAGAAAGCTGCTGCGTGGCGATAAACCGGAAATCAGAATTGGTAACGATCAGCGGCGCGCCAAAACCTACACCGGATAAACGCCCGCTGGACTGTTGAAACAGGCTGCCCTTGCCAACAAGGGTGATGAACTGCTTGGGAAAGCTCTTGCGGGACACGGGCCAAAGCCGGGTGCCGGACCCGCCACATAGAATAACCGGTGTAATGTTCTTTGAGGTCATCAAAATATCCTTTGCCGCAGGGGCCGACTTTACCAAACAAATAGCGCGATGCGGCAAGTCGCTGTCAATACACTGTTGTCAGGCCTAGGTCATCCAAGGCACCCTGTTCAAGAGGCGAAGCTCTCACGATCGCGCGTCAAAGTGCGTATCACCATCAAGGGAATTCAGAAGATGGGAAACATCGATATCAGCGGCGTCACTTTAGAAGCCATAGCGACACGTACCGCCGCGTTGAGCGACATGGTTCTGCGCACGCCAGTTGTGCCCCTAAAAACCCCTTTGATCAGCGGCCTTATGGGGCAGGGTGATGTCCATCTCAAACTTGAATGTTTCCAACATACCGGCACCTTCAAAGCACGCGGCGCGTTATCTGTCGCGCGCCAGATACCTAACAATCGGCGCAGCACCGGGATCACAGCGGCAAGTGCGGGCAATCATGCCATCGCCGCCGCATGGGCCGCGCGTCAGTGTGACATGTCAGCCAAAGTTGTGATGCAGAACACCGCAAACCCATTCCGCATCGCACGCGCCAAGGCCGAACAGGCCGAAGTGATATTGCGAAACCCCGGTCCAGATACTTTTGCCGAGGCTGAGCGGTTATCGCGGGATGAAGGTCGGACATTTATCCATCCGTTTGAAGGGATTGATACGACCTTGGGAACAGCAGGGGTTGGTTTAGAGTTGATCCAAGACATACCAGAGCTTGATGCCGTGATTGTCTCTGTTGGTGGCGGTGGATTGATTAGCGGTATCGCCGCGGCCATAAAATTTGTGAATCCAAAATGTCAGGTATTTGGCGTCGAACCAACGGGTGCCGACAGTATGACGCGTAGCCGTGCCGCAGGTCATCCGATCACTTTGGACAAAGCTGCCAGTATTGCCGACAGCCTCGCCCCGCCAATGGCGCTGCCGTTTGGCTATGCGCTTTGTGAGGCATATGTCGATGATATGGTGATAGTCTCCGACGATCATATTTGCGCGGGTATGGTGGTGTTACAGCAAGAGGCCAAACTTGCGGTTGAGCCCGCAGCGGGGGCGGCGATTGCGGGTCTGTTGGGCCCGTTGCGTCGGCGGTTGCAGGGTAAGAAAATGGGTGTGGTGATCTGCGGTGCGAATATTGATGCGGCCAGTTATGAGGATTTGTTGCGGCGGGGTCGGGACCATCTGGATGTGTTGATCACGCTCTGATCAACCGCTGCTGGTCAGTTCCGCAATCTTGAGGCGCTGAATTTTCCCCGACGGTCCCTTTGGCAAATCATCCAGAATATGCACCACATCCGGGGCCTTAAAAGCGCCGATCCTTTGCGCGCAAAGTTCAATCAAATCTGCATTGGTAAGGTTTGAACCGACCCTGATCTTTACGGCCGCTTCAACCCGTTCCCCATAGCTTTTGCAAGGGCGGGCAAATGCTGCGGCTTCGATCACATCAGCATGTGAATAGAGCGCCTCATCAAC
>JBPOFE010000232.1:0-3310 GCA_051252035.1 Sulfitobacter sp. | reverse complement strand
TTGGATGCCCTATGTGCCGCATTCCAAGAATGGCGTGGGTGTACGTGTTCATATTTCCCGTCACCCAGATGTTTGCGCGTCAACCCGTAGTGTTCGATATAATTGACCAGTTCCAACTGCCAGATCGCAACACCCGCCTGTATCAAAAACAGCGCCAGACCAGACCATCCGCCTACAATTAAGGCCAGTAACAAAAACCCGGCTTGCAGCGCCCAGTACTTGAAAAACGGATTGCTAAGGTCGGTCCATGGTAAATCCTTGCGTGCCAACATCTGTGCCTCGGCCCTGAAAGCTGATTTTAACGACTGTTTAAGCACACGTGGATAAAAGCGATGAAACCCTTCGTTATAGTGCGCCGTCACGGGATCACGCGGCGTTGCCACATAGCGGTGATGCACCAGCAGGTGCTCGGAGCGGAAGTGCGAATACAGTACCATGGCGAGCAAAGCGTCGCCTAAAAACCGCTCAAACCTATTTTTTTGGTGCATCAATTCATGGCTATAGTTGATGCCAATTGTACCTGTAATCACACCGATGCCAAAAAACAGAAACACCCGTTCTGTCGTGCCTAAATGCTCGGCACGTGGCACATACCAGAGCAAACTGAACAGGGTGATAAATTGCAGCGGCACCCAGATCAGCGTGACCAGACGATACCAAAACAGGTCATCCTCTGTTGCCTCCAGATCGGCGTTATCAAGGTTGAGACCCACAACCGCATCTAGCAACGAAAACAAGAACCAGGTCACGAGCGGAAGCAGGGCAATTGTCCAACCTCCTTGCACGGCACAGAACCATGCCAGCGGGATCAGGCCCAGCGACATCCAAAATGGCAGAGCACGTGATAATCGGGCAAGGTCTGCGGGGGCGATGACGGATTCTTGGTTGGCCATGTGGTAAACCTCTGTCGTGTTTTTGTTGATATAGCGCAAGTATGGGCTCGCTCAAAGCCGTGACGCAGCGCTATTGCTGTAACAAATCAAACGCCTTGCGCATCACAGTTGGCAAGTCGGACGGGCGAAATCGCGCAGGGGGGATGAATTCTCCGCTCTCAGGCTCCGCGCCGGTGGAAATTCTTGCCACTCTCACACTGAGAATAAGATGAAAATGCGTGAATGTATGGCGTACTTCGCCTGACAGAGTTTGCCATTTCGCATCAATGGGCGGCGTGCCTGATGGGCGATTCACACTGACATCCAGCCAATCTGATCCCGGCCACCCCAGCATACCACCCAACAATCCCTTGCCCGGGCGTGTTTCAAGTAGCCACGCACCATCTTTGCGTTGCGCCAAATAGACAGTGCCATGTCGCACCGGCTTGGCCTTCTTGGGTGTCTTTTTGGGTAATATTGCCGTCGTTCCGGCAACCCGCGCTGCGCAAGCCGTGCGCCATGGACAAATCCCGCAAGCGGGTGATTTTGGGCTGCAAATGGTTGCACCTAAATCCATCACCGCCTGCGCATAGTCGCCGGGACGTAGCCGAGGGGTGAGCGCTTCGGCCTTGGCCATCAGTTCAGGTTTGGCTGCAGGAAGCGGTGTATGAATATCATACAATCGCGCCATCACCCGTTCGACATTGCCGTCCAGAACCGTGAACGGCAGGTCAAATGCAATGGAAGACACAGCCGCAGCAGTATAAGGGCCAATCCCCGGCAGTTTCAGCAAATCCGCGTGGTCGACTGGAAACGTACCACTATGCTGTTCCACCACCACCCGTGCGCATTTCAACAGGTTGCGTGCGCGGGCATAATACCCCAACCCGGCCCATTCCCCCATCACATCCGCATCCTGTGCCGCAGCCAAATCGACCACCGTAGGCCAGCGAGCCACGAACCGTTTGAAATACTCCCGCACCGTCGCAACGGTGGTTTGCTGCAACATGATCTCGCTCATCCACACACGATACGGATCAGGCAAAACTCCAGCCTTGCGTGCTGCAGGGCTGACCCGCCACGGCATGGCGCGGGCATTCACATCATACCACTCCAACAAGATGCGCGGCAGGTCGCTTGTGAGGTCATTGTCACGCAATTTTTATGGCTCCGACTGGGGGTCTTGGGTTGGTGGTGGCGGTTTGGCGGGTTATGTAGGTCAGGATCGCTAAGGGAACATAGCTATGCCGCCACGGCGTACCAGCACAAAAGGGTTTAAACGCACAGACAGTCTGCTGTCTGGTCAAATCCGGCACGCGTCTGAATCCCGTGGGTTTGCGCAATCGCGGCTGTTGACCCAGTGGGCTGAAATTGCGGGCACGGCGACCGCTGCCATCGCACAACCGGTTGAAGTCAGCTATGGGCGTGGGGGCATGGGCGCGACTCTGACCTTGCTGACCACAGGGTCAAACGCCCCGATGTTGGAAATGCAAAAGGAACAATTGCGTGCTAAGGTAAACGCCATATACGGCTACAACGCCATTGCCCGCATCCGCATCACCCAAACTGCCGCAACCGGGTTCGCCGAAGGTAAAGTGGCGTTTGGTCATCAAAAACCCGCCACGCAAAACCCCACCCCTGACCCAGCCCTGCGTCAAAAAGCGGCAGAGGCAGCACAACCTGTTTCCGACGATGGTTTGCGTGATGCCCTTGCGCGTCTGGGCGAGAACATATTGAACAAGACCAAACGCTGAAAAGCCGACAAAGGAACAGATGATGATGAACCGCAGAAACGTAATACTTGGTGGCTTTGCCGTGCTTGGTGTGGGGGGCTGGGCATTGACCAGCAACAAAGGGCCAAATTCAACGCCGGTTAATCCCTTGGCAAATGCCGCAAATGCACAGACCACAAATGTTGATACATCTGGCATTCAGGACATGATGATCGGAAATCCGGACGCTCCCGTCACGATCATTGAATACGCATCCTTCACCTGCCCACATTGCGCGGCGTTTCATAAGGGGACGTTCAAGCAGCTCAAAGCAGACTATATCGACACCGGCAAAATCAACTTTATCTATCGCGAAGTGTATTTTGATCGCTTTGGCCTCTGGGCATCCATCGTGGCGCGTTGTGGCGGACCGGACAAGTTCTTTGGCATCGCTGATCTGATCTACAAAGGCCAGCCTGAATGGACCCGCGCGGGCGAACCTGCGGCGATTGCGAACGAACTTGGTAAAATCGGTCGTCTCGCCGGAATTGATGGTGAGACATTGGATGCCTGCTTTAAAGACGCAGAAAAGGCTGAGGCATTGGTGGCTTGGGAATCGCAGAATCGCGAAGCGGACAACATCACATCTACGCCCAGCTTTATCATCGACGGAAAACCGCAACCGAACATGTCATATGACGACATGAAAGAACTCATCGACGCGGC
>JBPOFE010000231.1:0-3398 GCA_051252035.1 Sulfitobacter sp. | reverse complement strand
GCGATGCCGTTCATCTTTAACGGGCTCAAGATCGGCACCACGCTTGCCTTGATCGGGGCCATTGTTGCCGAATTTTTTGGCTCGCCCGTCAAGGGCATGGGGTTTCGCATCTCGACTTCGATCGGGCAACTTGCGCTTGATCTGGTTTGGGCCGAGATTGTCGTGGCAGCAATTGCAGGATCCGCGTTTTATGGCGCGATGACACTGATCGAGAAGTCGGTCACATTCTGGCACCCAAGCCAGAGAAACTAACTATACTGAGACGACCAACCTGAGGGAGATAAGAAAATGAAAAACATCACCAAAATCGCAGCCGGGGCCGCACTTGGCCTTTGGGGCACGTTGGCGCATGCTGCTGATGACGTCACGCTACAGCTAAAGTGGGTCACGCAAGCGCAGTTCGCGGGCTATTACGTGGCGCTCGACAAAGGGTTCTATGAGGAAGAGGGCCTGAACGTCACCATCAAGCCCGGTGGGCCGGATGTTGCCCCGACGCAGGTGCTGGCCGGGGGCGGCGCGGATGTGACCGTTGACTGGATGCCGTCGGCGCTGGCCGCGCGGGAAAAGGGCCTGCCGATGGTGAACATCGCGCAGCCGTTCAAATCATCGGGCATGATGCTGACCTGTCGCAAGGATGCGGGCGTTTCCAGCACCGACGATTTCAAGGGCAAGACATTGGGCGTCTGGTTTGGTGGCAACGAGTTTCCATTCCTGAGCTGGATGAACAAGCTGGGCCTTGGCACGGATGGCGGTGAAGATGGCGTCACTGTTTTGAAGCAGGGCTTTAACGTCGACCCACTGTTGCAAAACCAGGCGGCCTGTGTGTCGACGATGACCTACAATGAATACTGGCAGGTGATTGATGCGGGTTTGACGCCGGATGATTTGCAGGTGTTCAAGTACGAGGACCAAGGTGTCGCGACGCTGGAAGATGGTCTTTATGTGCTTGAAGATAAACTGGCTGATCCTGCATTTGAGGATAAGATGGTGCGTTTTGTGCGCGCGTCCATGAAGGGCTGGAAATACGCCGAGGAAAACACCGATGAGGCCGCAGATATCGTTTTGGAAAACGATGCCTCAGGTGCGCAAACCGAAGAGCACCAGCGCCGAATGATGTCAGAGATTGCCAAACTGACTGCGGGCAGCAATGGCGCGTTGGTTGAAGCGGATTACCAGCGCACAGTGGATTCACTGCTTTCTGGTGGATCGGATCCGGTGATTTCCAAAGAACCAACAGGTGCTTGGACCCATGCAATCACGGATAAAGCACTGAATTAAATTGCTATTTGTACAATGAAAAAGGGCCGGTGGAAACACCGGCCCTTTTTTACATCTGTGATTTGGTTCAGAGAACCGTGACAACCGTGCCAACTGGGACGCGGTTATACAGGTCAATGACGTGTTCGTTCAACATCCGGATACAGCCGTTGGAAACCGAGCGACCAATGCTGTTGGGCTGGGTTGTGCCGTGGATGCGGAAATACGTGTCTTTGCCGCCTTGGAACAGATACAGTGCGCGCGCACCAAGCGGATTTTTCGGGCCACCCGGCTGTGCGTCCGTGTTGCCGACAAAGCGGGCATAGGCACGCGGGTCACGTTCAATCATCTCGTTTGTGGGGCGCCATGTGGGCCACTCTTTTTTCACCTGAATGGTCGCGGTGCCTGTGAATTCAAGGCCGGCTTTGCCAACGCCCACTCCGTAACGGATCGCTTTGCCAGGTGCGGTGACAAAATACAGATAATGGCTGCGGGGCAGGATCAACAATTGACCTGGCTGGTACTGGCGCTTGATCGAGACCTCACGTGGGGTCGGATCATAGGCCGCTGTCTGGGCAGAGATCAGCGTTGGAAGGGCAGTGGCGGCCAAAGTGCTGGCCAAAAAGGTACGGCGGTGCATCGAATGCTCCATAATTTGTGATTGCAGATGGGTTATTTTCACTGCCGCTGTTTCCAGATCAACCCGTGTGCAACAAAAAACCGACCACTGTTGCACAGTAGTCGGTCAATTTCTCGTGTGGACCGGACGCAGAACGCCCCGTCAAAGGCAATTATGCCAATGCGATGTTTGTCGCAGATTCACGACCATCACGGCCAGCTTCGATATCGAAAGTCACTTTCTGGTTGTCGGCCAGACCTGTAAGGCCAGCGCGCTCAACAGCTGAGATGTGTACAAACACGTCTTTGCTGCCGCCATCGGGTGCGATAAAGCCGAAGCCTTTTGTTGTGTTAAACCATTTTACGGTGCCAGTAGCCATTCCGTAGTCTCCTAAGTTGTATGCCATCCGCGTAAGTGCGATGGCGCGGCGTAGTCGATCGTAGTTCGAAGTCGTGACGCCGTGTTAGGGAGACAGTGGGTCGAAATAGAATAACGTCTGCAGACGGGTATATGGCACCTTAGACAGATTCGTTCAAGGGTTGCGGCATTGTGGGGCCTGTTCGGCGGATTTATGCGGAAAGGGCGGTGTCGGTGTCCGCGTCTTCTTCACGGGTTGGAACCAGCGCCAGAGCAATGGTGACTGCTGTCGTGGTAAGAGCTGCGATCATATAAACACCACATGCGGCGACAAAGCTGGCATCAAAAAACACCATAGCAATGATAAAACTGAAAAAGCCGATGATGCCACCGAGTAGTGTTGCAATGATCGCCATGTGCTGGGTTCTCCCGTCTTGGTTGAGATAAGTAATAAGGATGAATGGGGCAAGATTGGGGCAAAGCGCGATTTTCTTTGCGGCAAGCTCAGATTTTGCGGCACGCAGCGATTGCTGTCTTTTGCTGCCAAAACCGTGTATAATAAGCCATGTTGACACCGAATGGAGGATGCCATGCGCTATGTCACAATCACCACATGGGAAATTGCGGACGGCACGGATTACAATGTGTCTCTGCGCGCGATTGAGAAGAAACGCCTGCCCGCGCTCAGGGCACTGGGGGCCAGCCGGGTGACGGTTGTGCGCACCAGTGACCGGACGTCGGCGGCGATCACCGAATGGCCGGATCAGGCGACGCGGGATGCGGCCGAGTTGAAGATCGACGAGGTCCGCAAATCGGTCCACCGCGAGGATATGACCCGGATGACCGGAGAGTTTAGGGGCGAGATTGTTGCGGACGTTTGAGGGGATTTAGCCCGCTCTGTAAGGCGTCTGTAATACGTCGGTATTGTGTCGGTATCGGGCGTGCGCTCCGTTTGGCGTGGGTTAACGTATATCGTCGAGCATCGGCGGACACCTTGAACGGAGTGTCCGATGACCCGACCCATGACCAAAACCGAACGCATCGCCAAAGAGCGGTTCACCTATTATCTTTGGCGGTTGACCGGGGATATGGACCTGAGCGATTACACCGCCCGCGAGAACGTACCGGACGCGTGGCACTGCATTGAACAGGACATTGATTGTGA
>JBPOFE010000230.1:0-3414 GCA_051252035.1 Sulfitobacter sp. | reverse complement strand
GGCAAGCGTCCTATGATACGCGCCACCTTTTGCATTATTTCCGTTTGATGCCGGACAATCGCATGCTGTTTGGCGTGCGTGGCGGGTTGATGGCAAATGCAGGATCGGAGTCACGCGCAATTAGGCGGGCGCGCGATGATTTTGATAGAATGTTCCCGGCGTGGCGTGATGTCGAGACGCCGCACGCATGGTCCGGCATGGTCTGCATCGCGCGCAACAGGATGCCGTTTGTGGGCGAGGTACCTGATGAACCGGGGATGTTCACCAGCCTTTGTTATCACGGCAATGGGGTTGCGATGGCCAGCTTCTCCGGCGCGCTGCTTGCGGATTTGGTACAGGGGCATCCACCATCACGCCTCTATCCGGGGGTCCTCAAACGCCCGCTTGCTCGGTTTGAATTGGGCAAATTTCGCCGCGCAATTATGCCGTTTGCATACGCTGGTTTTGCGCTTGCCGATCGGTAAAATGGCGACGCAGCAGTTGACAGAATACCGCGCTTGCCGCATCCGAGTAGGTAAAATGCGTAAAAGGTGAGCAGATGAAGATTGCAATGATTGGGACCGGGTATGTCGGGCTGGTGTCGGGGGTGTGTTTTTCCGATTTCGGCCATGAAGTAATCTGTGTCGACAAAGACCCGAAAAAGATAGCGCAACTGGAACAGGGTATTGTCCCGATTTATGAGCCCGGTCTGGAAGAGTTGATGGCCAAGAACGTGGCCGCTGGGCGTCTTTCCTTTTCTGGTGATTTGGCAAAAGCTGTCGAGGGGGCCGAAGCCATCTTTATTGCCGTGGGCACGCCGACACGTCGCGGGGATGGCCATGCTGACCTGACCTTTGTGATGGCTGCCGCAGAAGAGATTGCGCAGGCGTTAACGGGCTATGCAGTGATTGTTACCAAATCAACTGTACCGGTTGGCACCAATAGGCAGGTTAAACAGACCATTCACAAAGCCAATCCAGAGGCGGAATATGACGTCGCCTCCAACCCGGAGTTCCTGCGCGAAGGCGCGGCGATTGATGATTTTATGCGCCCGGACCGTGTGGTTGTGGGGGTACAAAACGACCGCGCGGCGGAAGTGATGAATGATATTTACCGGCCTTTGTACCTGCGTGATTTTCCAATCATGATGACGGATTTGGAAAGCGCCGAAATGATCAAATATGCGGCCAACGCGTTTTTGGCGACCAAGATCACGTTCATCAACGAAGTCGCAGCGCTGTGTGAACGTGTAGGTGCGGACGTTAAAATGGTCTCTAAAGGTATGGGGATGGATGGTCGGATCGGGTCAAAGTTTTTACATGCGGGGCCGGGATATGGCGGCAGCTGTTTTCCCAAAGACACAAAGGCGCTGGCGCGCATTGGTCAAGAAAACGGTATGCCGATGCAGTTGACCGAAACTGTGATCAAGGTGAACGACGAGGTCAAGCGCCGGATGATCGACAAGGTTGTTGATATCTGCGACGGCAATGTGAATGGCAAAATCATTGCGGTGCTGGGCGTGACATTCAAACCGAATACCGACGATATGCGCGATGCACCGTCTTTGACGATTATACCCGCGCTAGTCGGTGGCGGAGCGAAGGTGCGTGTGGTTGATCCGCAAGGACAACACGAAGGTGAGGGGCTGCTACCCGGTGTGAATTGGGTAGAGGATGCGTATAAAGCCGCGCAGAATGCAGATGCGATAATCATCCTGACGGAGTGGAATGAGTTCCGTGCGCTGGACCTCAAACGGTTGGCCAAGCGGATGAACACACCAGCAATGGCGGACTTGCGTAATATCTATACACCAAAAGACGCCAAACGCGCTGGGTTCACCTCTTATGTTTCGATTGGGCGTGCCGGGTTTGGTGCTTAGGCGGGTTCTCGCAAGCCACTCACACTGCTTGCCAGTACCGCAGATCCGCCTTCGAGGATGAGAACGGTTTCCCCAGCTTGTGTGCGCGCCTCGGTGATGCGGGCATAAGTTTCAGCCGGATCCTTCAGCAGGAGATCACCGTTGGCACGGCTTTCCACCTCAAAGCTATAGAGACCGCTTTCAAATGGTGTGCCATCATCCGAGACGCCAGCCCATTCAACGGGTTCTGCCGACACCGGAATCGACATGCGCTGCACCTCTTGACCTGTGCTATCATAGACAACGAGAAACACCTCATCCGACACCGCGGCGGGGTTTGGATTGATGGTGATTAGGCTGCCGTCAAATTGAACTGGCGCGGTTGTTCGTGCCTCCATCCCGATCCAATTGGCCATTTGAGCCATATTCCCCGACCCCAATTGCGCCGTCAGAGCGGCCAACAGATCGTTTGACAATACTTGTTGTTCGACCATCGAGAACTGCGCCAACTGGGCGGCATATTCGGATGAATCAATCGGTTCTAACGGGTCTTGATATCTGGCCTGTGCTGTTAGCATTTTTAGGAATGTCTCAAAATCAGAGGACAGAACGGCATTGTTGGGGCTGGCGATACCTTGCGTTCCGCCTCTGTTGGCCGCTGCGAAAGCGGTGGAAGAAATATCCATGTGAACCCTTTCTCAAAGTCTAAGATCAAGGCCGGTTGCAGCCCCGATTGTGAGATGAATTTGTGTGTTTTTCTCGACACCATCGCCATGATCCTGCGCTGTCTGATCTTTGTGACTTTCAGGGGATTGCGCAGCTTCGTTATTCGATGGATTTTGCTCTGCATTGGAAAAGGAAAACGCGATGTCCTCATACCCTAATCCCTGAAATTCCTGTGCGAGCGCGCCGATATGACGCCGCATCAGGTCCAATGTCTCGGGGCGTTCCGCCAGCACATTCACGATGATACCATGTTCCGAAGGCGTGACGGAAAGCCGGACACGCCCCAGCTCTTCCGGACGTAGCGTGATTTCGACCGGACGCGATGGCAGATGATGTGTAACCTCGGCAAGTTGTCTTGCAATATGTTGGGGCAGTTCCGTGCGTTGTGGTGTTACGCTGGTCTGCGCTGATCGGATGGCAGCCAGTTCATCCGGCTCGATTGTAAAATTTTGCTTAGTTGAACCTCTTAACTCAGTGGTATCCCCTAATGCATCCGGCGTTGGCCGAATAGGTGATGCGACGGTTTGATCGGGCTTCCCTGAGGATGAAATAACCGGCGCCAATGGCATTTGATCCACAGATGGTTGCCCCTTGAACTGTGACGGTTCCCCCGCAGAAAGATGATTGTTTCGAGCCAACCCACTGGGTTGAACAAATGCTGCCGTCGAAGGAGTGGGTACCGCGGGAGGTGCTGTTGGTCTAATTTGGTGATCTGGCGGTAGCTGGTTGTCAGGTTGGCGCACAGAGGGTTCAAGGTTTGATCCAATAGATGCAGGGGAAATGCGCACGGGTATTTTATTCACCGCGTGTTGTACTGATCCTGTCGCATTCAGATGTGGTCGTGTCTCGAA
>JBPOFE010000023.1:0-30178 GCA_051252035.1 Sulfitobacter sp. | reverse complement strand
GCTTCAAAGTAGTTCTCCAGCATCAGATCTTCCTGCACCTCGCTCAGTGCATTGTTTGATGCCAATCCGCCCAGATCAAACAGCGGTGAATTGAACCCAGCATAGTCGTAGTCAATCAACCAAAGCCGCTCTCCGTCATCCAGAATGTTGGCGGCCAGCAGATCGTTGTGCCCCAGCACCATGTCAAACGGGCCTGCCGCAACCTCCAGATCATTGCCGATTTGGGCCAGTTCACGGATCAGGTTTTTCTGCCCGCTCGTCCGCTCTTCCAGCGTCGCGCAATAGTCTCGGATGACATGGAAGACCCAGAAAATCAGTACGGGACCTCGCAAGTGCTTTGGCACCTCGCGATGGCATCGTTTTATTAAGTCCAGAATGCGTGGCAACATGTCGGGTGCGCGAACATCATCGGCTGTTAAAGTACGGCTTTCGATAAATTGCAGCACAGTCAAAGCGGGTTCCGCGTATACGACAGCAGGCGATATGCCCGCGGCATGGGCTGCACGGCTGGCGGCCAGCTCGTTGAACCGCATTACATGATGCTCTGGAATATCGGTCCCTACCCGCACGACATAGGATCCAGTTGGATCATCGACCCTATAGTTCACATTGGTAATGCCGCCCCCAAGCGGCACCGCCGTGATTGCCCCCCCCCAACACGGCAAGCCTCGAATGCGGTTGATGACATCTGTTCCAGTCATTCTGATTGCTCCAAACCAAAGCGAATACGCGCGCCACGTGCAGCAGCAGAGATAAGCCGATCAGCAATGATCGCGATAAAGGCGATGGCCAACCCCGCCACCAAACCCCGCCCGGTATCTGCCTTGGTCAGCGCGATATAGACTTCCTGTCCCAGATCACGGGTCCCAACGAGAGCCGTGATGACCAGCATCGAAAGCGCCAACATGATCGTCTGATTAATCCCCAGAAGAATTTCCGGCAAAGCCATTGGCAGGCGGATCATCCGCAGCAACTGCCAGTTTGTGCATCCCGAAACTCGGCCCGCCTCAATCAGCTCGTGGCTGACACTTCTGACACCATGAGCGGCGTACCGCACCGCCGGGGCCAGAGCGTACAAAACGATGGCAATCATCGCCGTGAAATCGCCGACCCGGAACAGCATCACAACCGGGATCAGGTAAACAAAACTTGGTAGGGTTTGCAGCGTGTCGATCAGAACGCCAATCACCTTGCCGGCCCTGTTGTTCAATGCCGCCAGAACTCCTAGCGGGACCCCAATGACCGTCGCGATTATGACGGATGCACCACACAAATAGACCGTGACCATCGCCTTTTCCCATAGGCCGGTCACCACGATCAGCCCCGACAACGCCCCACAGAGTGCAGCCAGCCGCCAGCCGCCAACCCGCCAGCCTAGCAACGTGAGCATCATAACTGCCCAAGGCCACGGGATACCCAAAAGCATCTTCTTGATGGGCAACATGAACCACGTCAGAAAGAAGACCTTGATCGCTTCAAAAGCATCAAAATAATTGACGTTCAGATAGCGGACGACGTTGTCCCAGAACGCACCTGTCGTAATCGTTTGGCTGTCGGGATATGTTTGAAACAGCGGCGCGAAACGTCCCAGCACGAATGTCAAAACCAACAGCACCAAGACTAAAGTTGTACGTTTGTGTCGTGTGATCCAGGTCTTGCCCTTTTGGGGCGGCACGACTTGTCCCGCGCGTTCCGCGAACGCCTGGCTTAGTCGATCCACGGCAATAGCCAGGACAACAATGGCGATCCCCGCTTCAAATCCGGCTCCGATATCGAGGCGCCGCAGCGCGGCAAGCACGTCAAAACCGAGGCCACCCGCACCGATCATCGACGCGATGATCACCATATTGAGCGTCAGCATGATCACCTGATTGACTCCAACCATGATGCTTTGCTGAGCCGAAGGCACAAGAACGCGCCACATCAGTTGTCGTTGCGTACTGCCCGCCATACGGCCAAAATCGACAAGCTCAGGGTCCACGGCCTTTAGTGAAAGCGCGGTGATCCGGATCATTGGAGGCGTGGCATAGATGATCGTCGCAACGAGGGCCGATACCGGGCCAAAACCGAACATGAAAAGGATGGGAACCAGATAGGCAAAAATAGGTATGGTCTGCATCAGGTCCAACAGCGGCGAGATGATGCGTTCGCCTGTCGGATGCCGATATGCCCAGATACCGATCAATAAACCACCACCAGCACCGATTGGCACGGCGATCGCGACAGAGGCGAGCGTCACCATGGCGCTATCCCATTGCCCGAACACTGCAAGATAAAAAAAGCAACTACCCACCAGCAACGCCAATGGCCAGTCCCGGCAATAATGCCCCAAAGCTATGACCCCCGCGATTACCGTGATCCAGCTGATCGCGGGCAGAATCTCGTTGGCTGCGGCACCTTGGCCGCTCTCAAATCCTGTCGCAAGAAGCGACACAACAAAATCATACGGCAGCTCGATCATCCAAGCGATGGTGCGCGTAATATCGGTAAATTCAACCGAGCCCAGATGCGCGTCTTCCACCAGCCACTTCATCGCGGCCGTGATGTATGTTTTGAACTGGAATACCCAAGCGGATGGGTATTTGTGTAGCCAGCGCATATCCAGCGCCTGTGCCAACTCGCGACCATAGAGTCCCAATACCAGCGTGATCGCCAGCAAAAACCACAGCATCATGCGATCATGTTTCAGCCGCATCATCATGAACCGTGACTCGCGCCAAATAGAACTTTTGCCACTTTCATCCGGTCCACAGCGCCGATGATCTGGTCGCCATCGCAAATCGGCACCGGACCGTCCGCCGCAATAATCCGCTCTGCCACGTCCGAGACGCGCGCCCGCATGTCGATCGGCGTGCCTTCCCCTTTCAGGTCGGGGTCATTTATCGCGCCAACGGTCAACACCTTACTGCGCGGAATATGGCGAGTGAATTCTTCGACGTAGTCCGTGGCCGGGTTCAGAACCAATTCTTCCGGGGTTGCGATCTGGATGATCTCTCCGCCCTTCATGATCGCGATCCGATCTGCCAGCCGAACGGCTTCTTCAAAATCATGGGTGATAAAGACAATCGTCTTATGTAGCTTGGCCTGCAACCGAATGAATTCGTCCTGCATTTCACGGCGAATAAGCGGATCAAGCGCCGAAAACGGCTCGTCCAGAAACCATAGATCAGGCTCCGTCACCAAAGACCTTGCGATTCCAACACGCTGCTGCTGACCCCCTGATAGCTCGCGGGGATAATAATCCTCGCGCCCCTTCAGACCGACTAGTTCGACGACCTCGCGGGCCCGTTTTGTAGCCACAGTTTTATGTGTCCCCTGAACTGTCAGTGGGAACATGACGTTTTGCAGCACGGTCAAATGTGGCAACAACGCAAAGTGTTGAAATACCATGCCCATCTTATGGCGGCGCATCTCGATCAGTTCCGCATCACTAGCTCTGAGCAGATCAGATCCGTCAAAAAGGACCTCGCCATCGGTGGGCTCAATCAATCGCGAAAGGCAACGCACCAACGTGGACTTGCCCGATCCGGACAGCCCCATGATCACAAAAATCTCACCTTCGGTGATATCGAGATTTGCAGCGCGCACTGCTCCGATAATACCTGCATCGCGCAGGTCTTTGGCCGTTGCTTCGGGCTGGTCCTTCAGGAATCGATCCGCATTTGGACCGTATAGTTTCCAGACATTGCGACAGGAGAGTTTGATAGACGAGTTCATACGGGGTGTTCCAATGCGGCACCACTATGCCATTTGAATGCAAGTTCTGACCGCGCTGAGGTCAACGCGTTGAACCACGGGCCCTGAGAGTGGTATTCGTGGCCAAAGCTGCAGGGGAGGAGCGCAGCTTTGGCCTAGAGGAAGACTATTGGCTGATCCAACCAGCCCAACGGTCCTTGTTCGCCTCCATCCAGTTGGCAACAACGGTGTCAACTTCAACACCGTTCAGGTCAGCCTCACCCACCATCGCGCTCATTTCTTCGTTCGACAGCGTATATGCCGTCACGATGTCGTAAGCACCGGGCCATTTTTCCTGCATACCAGACCAGGCAGCCTTCCAAATGGGACCGCGCGGTTTGCCGCAATCATAGGCAAGATCAGGGTTCACGCCGACGGAAGGATCCGAATAACACTCTGGGGTATAAGGTGGGAATTCAACAAATTCCCCTTCGTATTTTGCTGGTGCCCAATGGGGCACGTAGACCCACAAGATAATCGGAGCTTCCCGCTGATAGGCTGATTCCAGTTCAGCAAAAAGCGCCGCATCCGTACCCGCATGCACCACTTCAAAATCAAGCCCCAACGCCTCGACGCGTTCGTCATCAAAACCGCCCCAAGTGACTGGGCCACCCACGTAGCGCCCGTTGGGTGCAGTTTCGGCGGTTGCAAATTCTCCAGCGCAGTCCTTCAAGGCTTCCCAATTTGGCAGACCGGGGCAACGCTCCTTCATGTAGAGGGGAAACCACCACTCTTCGATCGCCATCAGCCCGGTTTCGCCAACATTAACCACGTTCCCGCTTGCAGTTGCTTCATCCAGTGCCTCGCGGCCCGTCGTCTCCCAGATTTCCATGGCTAGGTGCAGGTCTCCGGTCTTTAGTCCGGCGAACTGCGCAATATAATCGGCTTGAACATATTCAACATTGTATCCGGCCTGCTCAAGCACCGAGCCCATAATCTTGGTATTGATCAGCTGGCCTGACCAATCGTGCAAAGTCAGACGAATCGGATCGTTGGATTCCACATCCGCTAAAACCGATGTGCTGATCAAGGCTGACGCCACCCCAGCAACCAATGCATTGAAATATCTTGTCATTTTCAGTCCCCCCGTTTGAATTCAAAAACTCTATTTGTTTTTTCCTGAGGCAATCTTGCGGACGGGAGCGCAATCTGTCAACTAAAACCCACATTTTCCCACACCAAAACTCCAAATATGGGCGAAATTGGCGATAATATGTGGTGCCATGTTGCTGATTATTGCTTTGCGCCTCCTTTAGCGCTACTTCAAAAGCAGGGGGCCCAATGCATACAACAGGCAAGACCACCAATCAGCGTGAGGAAGAAATCCTACGAGTCGTTCGGCGCGCGGGGGGGTCATGTCGCGTAAGTTACCTTGCAGATCGTCTCGGCGTTTCCAACGAAACGATCCGGCGCAATGTTCGCTCGCTCGAAGAAAACGAAATCGTCCGCAAGGTTCATGGTGGCGTGCATCTGATCGAAGATGTCAGTGAAGCACCCTTCGTTAGCCGAATGGATATTCACGCAAATGCCAAGGAACGCCTAGCATCCGCCGTCGCAGAAACAATCAGCGACGGCGACTCATTGTTTCTCGATATTGGCTCGACCACCGCTTACATCGCGCTGGCGCTTAAACAGCACAGCAATCTCTATGTCGTCACCAATTCCGTGTTTGTGGCCCAGACACTAGCAACCCGTAACAACAACCGGGTGTTCATGGCTGGAGGTGAAATCCGACCACATGATTGTGGTGCATTTGGGTCAGAAGCGCTCGACTTCATCCGTCGTTTTAATGTCCGCTTTGCAATCCTTTCAGTTGGAGCAGTGAATGCGGATCTCGGGTTCATGATCCACGATTTAGAAGAAGCAAATGTGGCGCATGTCGCTTCTGATTGTGCACAAGTCCGCATTATCGTCGCGGATAGCGAAAAATTTAATAAACGCGCGCCGGTCCTGCTAAAGAACACAGAAAAAATTGATGTACTTTATACCGACATGCCCCCCCCGGAAAACATTGCCCGCATGCTTAAGAAACACGACATTGAGGTTGTGGTCCCTTAGGTAACTGTTGGCCAAAAAGAGCAAGCATCATTGGTGATCTTGATGCTGAATGCGGAACAGCTCGCGGTACAGTCAGTCAGAGTTTTGTGGTTATCACGGTCAGCCCTCGACATTGTCTCACCAAACGACTGGATCAAATATCCACTAATCTCAGATCACGCTTTACCTTTCATCATGCTGAATTAGGTACAGGCGAAGAGTTTAACCAGCGGAAGCCCATGCAAGATCCACACTATTTGAGTGTATTTCATCATATAAGTTGAACTTTAGGTTGTTGTGATGGGCCATCATTGTTAACAACTTGTAGTAGCAACAAAAACAAGACCCGAAAACGGGCAATCGAGCGAAACAGATAGTATTTTGACACTCTAGGTGAGTTAATAGCAGGCTTTGTCTTTTCGAATAGAGATAATTTTGGTCCTGATCTGCGTCATTCTGACAGCAGGATTATACAGCGTGAGTATCGGCCACCAGAACAAGGTCGCAAATCGCGAGTTCAGAATCCTGACGGAAGACAGTTTACAGGCACTGCGCACGCGCATGTCGAACTATCTGCAAAGCATAAAAGGTACAGCAGCATTTGTTACCGCCTCTGACTATGTTTCGGTGGATGACTTTGAAACCTATGTAAGCAAGCTGGACATCTCTGAGCAATTACCTGGCATGGGCGGCATCGGCATGATCGTCGAAGTGCCCAGTGCGAAACTCGATGAATTTGCAGAAAAGGTACGTGCAGAAGGACAACAAGAGTTCGAATATCGTCGGCTATCAGAAGCTAATACCCATTTTGTTATCAAATACATCTCACCCAAGAAAGCCAATGCGCAAGCGCTTGGTCTGGACATAACCTTTGCCGCCGAACCGACCAAGGCGCTTCAGATATCGCGCGACACAAACACCCCGCAGTTGACGCCACCCCGGCAGTTGGTTCAGGAAGGTCGCTCGACGCCCGGTCTTGTATTGTATCAGCCCATTTTTGCAAATGATGAGGGCGTTGAAAAACCTGACCAGTTTCTGGGATGGGTTCAAGCTGTATTCAATGCGGAGAATTTGATCGCAGATCTAACATTCGGCCTAGGCGACAGCTATCAAATGCACATTGTTGATAATGCATCGTCCGCAGATGGTATGCCTGTTTTTGATGGATTTGGGGAGACATCAAGTCGTGGCAAATACGTATCACAATATGAGCTGGACTTTTTTGGCCGGACTTGGGTTTTAACCTTCAACAGCACGGCGCGGTTTGATAGTACATTTCGTTCGCAGCAACCTCTTACGATCTTGATCGCCGGGCTCTCTATGAGTGCCTTCTTGATTTCTGTTTTGCGTACTCTGCGGCAACGCGGTGATGCCATGCGCGACATAGCCAATTTGCGCCAGCGCCAGATCGAAGCTCGGGAGGAGGAGACCCGTGCCGTGGTCCAGAACGCGGTGATATCTGTGGTGTTGTTAGACGCTTCGAACAAGGTGATTTTCGCAAATCAGGCGACACAGGAGTGTTTTGGCTATTCCGAAAATGAGCTGAAAAATTTGACCTTCTCGTCCATAGCTAAAGAAGTAGAGGATCCGCAGGAAAACTATAATGCCATCGGGAAAACCAAATCAGGCCAAACAATTGAGCTTGATTTGCAAATGAACCGGTGGTCGACAAGCGAAGGTGATGACCGCACGACGGTGATTATCAGAGACCTCACAGCGCAAAATAACGCTGAACGGGAGTTAAGGCGCAACAAGACACTCTATGATATGGCGTTGCAGGGTTCAGAAATTGGCGTTTTCGATGTCAACCTAACCACAGGGTTATCCGAGGTTTCCGAAACTTGGTGTCGCATTATGGGATACGGCGATGGCTGTAATGGCATGGATACGCAGCAGAACTTTATGTCACGCATCCATCCCGAAGATTTGGCCACCCTTAAACAAGCCGATACCGATTGCATTGAGGGTAAAACCGAAAGGTCAATTGCTGAATACCGCCTGCAAACGCGGGATGGTGGTTGGTGTTGGATGAGGTCTGATGCGGTGATCGTGGAACGTGACGAGGACGGCAACGCATTACGGATGATTGGCACACAAACAGATGTTACAGCCCTTAGGCATGACAGGAATGCCTTAGAAGTCAGCGAAAAACGCTTTCGGCAGGTATTGGCAAATGCGCCAATTGGTATGGCCCTAATGGACGATGCTGGCAACTTCATTGGTGTAAACAACGCTTTTGCCAACCTAGCGGGTATCGACGAGGACGATCTGATTGCGAATGGGAGGTTAACCGATCTCGTTCCCTATGAAGAAAGGAAAGAAATATACACCGCCATTTCTAAGATGATGAAGGAAAACACAGCAACGGTTTATACAGCAGAACACCGGATTTTACATGCAAACGGCGATGAGCGCTGGGGTTTATTGAATGTTTCCTGGGCATACGACAAGAACAAGAACAGCAACTTTTTTATCGCGCAGGTCATTGACGTCACCGACCAAAAGAAACTTGCCCAAATCAAAGATGAATTTGTTTCGACAGTGAGCCATGAGTTGCGCACACCACTCACTTCGATCAAGGGCGCGCTGGGGCTTTTGGCGGCGTCAAAGGACACCAGCTTTAATGCGGCACAAGTACGTCTGCTCGACATTGCCAGCGCCAACGCAGATAGGCTGACCGCTATCGTCAACGACATTCTTGATCTTGAAAAAATTTCCTCGGGTGAGGTTACTTTTGATTTTGCCGATACCGATCTGACAAGTTTGATGGATGCTGTCGTGCAAGAGATATCGCCCTTTGCGGCAACGCATAACAGCATCGTTGAGATTGATTCACCGCCGAGCGAGCTGGTTGTCTTTGCCGATCAGGGTCGCGTCCGTCAGGTGTTGACCAACTTGATTTCAAATGCCTGCAAATACTCCGATCCCGATAGTAAAGTTATGGTGAAGACTGAGCAGATCGAAGATAAGGCCATCATCTATGTCCAAAATACCGGACCGGGTGTTCCCGATAGTTTCAGATCTCGTATCTTTCAAGCGTTCTCACAAGCAGATAGCTCTGACACACGCGCTAAAGGGGGCACAGGGCTGGGGCTGAATATCTCACGCCAGATTGTTCTGCGGCATGGTGGCCAGATCGGATTTGAGAGTATTCCGGAAGGCGTGACCGTCTTTTGGTTTACCATTCCATTGTCGGCCTCAGCACAGGATTCTGCAAAAGACGCGCTTCTTTTGCCCAAAGCCGGGAACAGTGACCAACTAGACGTACTGCATGTTGAAGATGACCATGACTTTGCAGAAATCGTTGCTGGTGCATTAGAGGCTTCGGCAAATGTATCAAACGTGGCATCCATTAGTGCTGCAAAACGAACACTTCATAGCAAACAGTTCGACATCGTCATACTGGATTGGCGCCTGCCCGATGGTGACGCTAGTGTCTTGCTTGACTATATCACGGAGCATCAGCCGCATGCGCGCATCATAGTACTATCTGCAGATAGCGAAAAACGTCGCGACCCTCGATTGTTTGCGAGTATGGTCAAAAGTCGTACTGAAATTTCCGCCATTGTTGCATCAGTTAATGCATGTCAGTCGCTCGCCTCCTGAGCGACTAGTGGTGGGTATTAAGTAATTTCTCCCAATCGCCATATTCATGCCAAAATCTATACCTAAAAATATAGGAATTAACTTATGAATGATCGCATGTTTAGGGCGCTCTAAAGCGCGTGATTGCAGTAAAAGGGTGAAAAAGTGCCATTGAGAGTTCTAAAAAACAGCACAGCGGCGTCCGTGGCGGGCGGTTGCGGTTTGGCGACAGGCTTTTATGCCGTGTCATCAATGCTGTTGACTGGTTCTTTCAGCACATTCCTACCAACCCTCGGCGCGATTGCACTGGCTGGTATCACCCCTGCCCTAATCCTGAATGGCCGCAAGAACAGAGGCGTTGTTAAATCAGACCCTGAGATGTCGCAGCGTTTTGAAGCGCTCAACAGACACGCCAGCATCAATATCGTGAATGAGAAAGATAAGCTCACAGAGGTGAATGAGAAGTTTCTTGAGCTTACTGGCTATTCCCATGAAGAGCTGATCGGCGAGCCCATTAACATCTTATTCGGAACTGCTGGCCAAGAAGTTCGGCAGGACATTCGTAGGAATTTGAAGTTAGGCAAGACATGGTCAGGTGAGACGCCTATATTGTGCAAGGACGGCAGCACGGTTTACACACAATCGACCATCATGCCGCTGTTTGATAACAATGGAAATTGGGCTGGGTCTATATCTGCACGCACAGATGTCACCAAAACCAATAAACTGATCGCAGAGCGGCACACCGCTCAAACACTCTATGAATTACATGATGATATTTGGATCATCGATTCAGACACTGAGACTTTCAGCTATATGAATCGCGCTGCCAAAGAGCGGCTAAATATTGACGACGGAGATTATCTCGAGAAAAGTCTGGAAGAGTTGGACTGTGAAGGCAACATTGATGGCGTCCTCGATGCCTGCCGTAAATTGCGCCTAAGTGGTGATAGTTCAACACAGCTTGAGACCACGTTTATGGGTGTTCCAGCAGATGTAAGTATAAAATTCTTGCATGAAGCCGGCGGACCCGCCCGTTATTTGATCTTGTTTAACGACATAACGGATCGGATTGAACAAGAGAAAAGAAAAACTGCATTCATATCCAATATAAGCCACGAGCTACGATCGCCAATGACTTCCATTAAAGGGGCAATGGGCTTGCTTTTGTCCGGCTCTACGGGCGAACTGCCGGACAAGGCACTATCACTTTTGGAGATTGCACACCGCAATGCGGATCGTCTGGTTCTGATCGTGAACGATATGCTGGACATGGATAAGATTTCCAACGGGCAGATGGACTTCGACATCAAGGACGTCGATCTGTCAGATTTGGTATCGGAAACCGATCAAGCAAACATGATGCTTCGGCAACGCTTTGCCGTAAAGACAGAGCTGATCGGTACGGATACTCCAGTCAACCTGCACACAGATCCAAATCGGATCATTCAGGTCCTGACAAACCTTTTGTCCAATGCCTATAAGTTTTCAAAGCCAAACAGCCGTATATTGATCTCTGTCGACGATGAACCGGATCATGTCCGAGTGGCGGTACAGGACGAAGGTCCCGGTATTCCGCAGGATGAGCAACATAAGATTTTCGACCGTTTTGCTGACATGACCAACTCTGACCGTAAGACGAAAGGCGGCACCGGCTTAGGGTTGAACATTTGCAAAGCTATTATTGAAAACTTAGGCGGCACCATTGGATTTGAGACTGAGGAAGGTGTGGGGTCAACGTTCTACTTCACGCTGCCGAAAGAGCCCGCTAAAGATGTTAGCATCAAAGTAACCGATGAGAAGCGCGTTGCCTAAGCGAAAGAGTCACAGATGATCAAGCTATTGCACGTAGAAGACGACGCAGACATCCGAGAAATTGCTCAGATGGCGTTGGACCTATCAGGTGAATTTCACGTCATCCAATGCTGCTCAGGTGAGGAGGCATTGGCGCAGGTAGAAACTTACACGCCCGATGTGGTCTTATTGGACATGATGATGCCAGGGATGACTGGTCGTCAGACATTAGAAAAAATGCGCGAGAAACCTGCCTTTGCCGAGGTTCCCGCGATCTTTATGACGGCACGTGCGCAACATGCCGAGATCGAGGAGTTGTTGCAGATCGGTGCTGCTGAAGTGATCAGCAAACCCTTTGATCCAATGTCACTTCCTGATCAGATCAAGCAGGCCATGAAAAAAGCCCGCTGAACCAGCTGGCAACCGCATTTTCGGCCCTGCCGCCCGATGGGCGAATTTTGATGAGGTTCACTTATGCAGCTTCTGCAAGCAGTGTTCGGCTTAGCGAAACAAACGCATCCAATTTAGTCATGATTTCAACTGGAAAAAGCGCTATATTTCTATCTACTCCTTCAAGATGCGCGATAATCTCATTCTCGCAATCCCGTGCAGCATGACCAAGGGAATCAAACCCGAGAGATCCCGCGCTGCCGGCAATCTGATGCAAGGTGCTTTGTGCGGCTTCCAGATGATGTCGTACCTCGTTTGGCCCCGTGCCTTCCCAAGCAGCCAGGGCGTGATGGGCGACCACCGCTTGCCGCTCTCCCAGAAGGCTAAGAAAGCGAACCCTAATCTTTTCAAGACCAGGAAGTGCTTCGGTCATATCTTTCATGCCCTTTGTTCAGTCAGCCAAAGATCATTCAATGCGCGTTCATGCGCAACGCTTGCTGCTTCGGCAGACATATGAGCCGTGGCAATCGCCTCCATCACCGAATTCTCTGACTTCCATATCAGCCTCACGGCTTCACCCGCGCTGACCCGCACATATAATTTTTGACCGGAATTGTCGTAAAGTTCCGTCCGCGAGAGCGAAAGGTTAATAGCATCCATGAGCGAGGTCGCATCTGGCCGCCAGCCACTTTCTGTTACACAGACAAACGTTCCGCTGCCTGCATAGGACATGAGGAATTGGTGACCAGCCAGTGTATCAGAAATCACCTCGGCCACGTCCGAGATCAGGCTGAAGAATTCAAACGCCGACATGGCTTGATGGTGTTTTTCAATTTTGCGGATCGTGAATGCGAAAGTTGTGGACCCAAACAGCGCACTGCGTGAAAGCTGTGCTACATAGTTTTCCATCGCCATATATTCGATTACATTGTCGACGTCGTAGACCGAAATTGGCTCGTAGAGTTCCAAAGTTTCGATCGGTGTATTCGGCTGCGGTGCCGCGGAGAGCGCCTTGGTCGCAAATATCTTTTTGGTTCGCGATTGGCGGGCCTTCACCAAGCCTTCGACAAGACCAAGCCGCGCTTTAAGCTCTGACATTTCAAATGGCTTGGTCACATAATCGGTCGCACCAGCAGAGAATGCCGCATCGACGTAGCGTTTGTCGGACATTGCCGTCAGCATCAAAATCGGTGTGTCGACATAGCGGGCTGAATTCCGAATGGCTTGGGTCAACTCGATGCCATCCATTTTAGGCATTTGAATATCGAAAAGGAAACAATCAAAAGGAACACTGTCAGACGCCCCGACACGTTCCAACGCCTCAGACCCTGACAACGCTGTTGTCAGTTCATGATCCCCTACCATTTCAACAAATTGCGATAATAGCTCTAGGATGATTGGATCGTCATCAACTGCCAGAATTCTCATGTTTTTCTCCGGTGTCTGATCAAAACGCAGTAACGGCAAAAAAGGGGTGCCAAGGCTCTGCTAACAACCTGAAGGGGAATGATGGCTAAATTTGGGCAAACCTCAACAATCATGAAAAAAACTGTATATTGTTTGTCTAGAGGCTACAGCCGACTTCCCGCTTGGGTGCAACTCACGTGGATTTCGTCAAATGATGTTCAAGCCGCGTGAAAAGGTCATTCTCCTTGAACGGTTCCAAATGATTGATACCGCCAGATTTTGTCAGATAGGACCGCAGCGCATCACTTGCTGAAACGCCTGACCAGAATCTTTGCATGGAAATCGAAGAAATCAGAACATCGGGTGAGACTGGCACACCAGTCTTCTTGGCGTCCCATGCTTCTGCCAATTTTGCGTTAAGGTTTTCGGTCATCGCTTCCCGGTCAATACGTGATCTTTCCATGATCATTCCGACGAACCGACCATTGCCGACATAGGTTAGTTTGGATTTGTGCCCTCTCATCGCTGCTATTGCCGCTGCACCAATGGTTTCAAGGCAGTAGCGGTATGTTGGCATGCTGGCCGAACGGTAGATGCCACGCATGCCGCAGGTATCCAATGCGAACATTGTCATCGCAAAGCAATTGGCTTTTTGTCGAAGAAGATCGTTTTCAACAGCGAGAACGTCAGACATGCCAACCACGGCCAAGCTCAACGGCTCTTCAAAACGAATTTTTGTAAAGTGTGTAAGTTCGCTCATCGTATGCTGAGCTTTTGCGAGGCTTTGATTCAACAATCCGGCACTTCTTACACGCGCAATGAGTTCCAGTTTAGTGAGCGGTTTTGTAATGAAATCCGTCGCGCCCGCTTCAAACGCGCGGGTCATCAAATCAACTTCATTGCTGCCGGTGATCATTACAATCGGTGTTGCACTATGACGCTTAGTGTTGCGGAGCATCGCACACATCTCAATCCCGTCCATGCCTGGCAACATGATATCCAAAAGAATGCAGTCAAAGGAATGTGCCGCTGAATTCAGCGCATCAAGCCCACTCTCTGCATTAAGATGTCCTTCAAGATGATACCCATCCTTAGCATCAAAAGTTTCTGCCAAAAGTTCCAGAATTACAGGGTCGTCATCTACTGCCAATATACGCATTGCTGCCACCTTTTGTTTTGCCCATTGCCATTTATAAGCGGATGCTCGGGGTCGCCTACTATCCAGACTTGTATTCCCGGCAACTCAATGACGACTTTGAGGAAAAATTAAGACAACCTAAAATAGAACTTGCTGAATCTATGTTTACCTCCGCGTTCCGGAGCTCTCGCCCTAGGATTGAAGACAGTGAAATACTAAATACACCAAAAGGTAGAATTTGTTTCATAATTTCGCCTTGATTGCATTCAATCTTTAGTCACAACCCAAGGTCGCATTCGATTGCGATCCAAATCTGAATAAGATGACGAGCGTGAGGAGAGTGAATAATGAAAATTCTTGTGGTGGATGATGATCCGGTCATTCTGGATCTATTGCCTACAGTCTTGCGACAGGAAGGCCATCGGGACATCCGCGTTGCCGCATCTGGGGCTGAAGCACTTGATATTCTTGCAAGTTCCAACGAAACCTTTGACGTCTTGGTCCTTGATATTATGATGCCAGAAATGGATGGCATTGCGCTTTGTGCGCATATCCGGAAAATGCGATCCTACAGCGAAACCCCGATCATCATGCTTACCGCACGTTCCGATACCTGCTCCATTGAAAGCGCATTTGCGGCGGGTGCGAACGACTATATAACCAAGCCTTTCGATATTAAGAGCATAGGTAGCCGCATCCAGATTGCGGAACGGATGATGAGCGAGGCTTGCAAAGTCGTCAGCAACACATCCTTGATACAAAATTTGCCAGAACCCTTTGGCACACATGAATTTGATATTGATGATCCAGTGCGGATCAGCGGTCTTAATCAGCACACTGATCCATTCTCACTTGGAAACTATCTGTCACAGCTTGCACGGAAGAAAGTGGATGAAAGCTCAGTTTTTGCTTTGAAGATTAACGCTTTTGAAGCGCTGTATGATGACGTGCCGTGTAAAGAAATGCTCTTGGTAATTGCTGAACTATCAAATGCGATTGCCAGCGCCGCTGACGACACTCGCCTTCTCAATGCGTACGTTGGCTCTGGCACATTCATGTGTATCGCAACAGATGATCTACTGGGCATCTGGCTGGCAATGGAAGACAGCATCGATGCCTATCTAAAACGATCTGAACTGTTGCGAGATGCAGAGATCGGCGTGGGTATTTCCGTGACCGTCGGCCGGCCATTCCGACCTAATGCGAGCAAAACGAAACGTGTGCGATCAACATTTGATCGTGCGTTTTCTTTGTTAGATAAGCGCGTCAGGCTAAATGCGATGAGCTGCTGAGGGGTCATTTTGTCTTAAATTTTGAGCGATGCTTAAGCGCAATTGCGACGCGGCAAGATCAAAGCATAACTTCGTCAATTGATTTTGGATGATCGGTCACTGGTTCATACCCCCCTTCGGTGATAATAAAACTGTCGCCGATCTGGGCGCGAAACGTGTCGACACTGACAGACCCATCCACGGCCAATACCATGCCTGGCTTAAGTATGGTCATGTCTCCCGTCACCAGTTGCGGGGCTTCCAAAAAACTAAAGCCCGTTGCACGCCCGCATCGGAATGGATATTCATATCCCGCCCCCTGAATGACCTCTGCATATGCGGCATGCACACTTTCGGCGGTTACACCGGGGCGCAAAGCATTTAGGGCTGCTTGCTGACTGGCCAAGGCAACCTCGTAGACTTTTTCCTGAGAGGGGTCGGCCATTGTGCCAATCCAGAACGTCCGATCGAACCCCAGTTTGAATCGGTGAAAATTCGTCATGCCGCAAAAGCATAGAAAAACTGGTTCGCCGTGCCGCATGATGCGTGTCGTTGCACGGTGGTGGGTCTTGGTAATCGTTTCGCCCGAAGCCATGATTTGTAGGAAATGTGTGTTGGGCGACATGTCCGTATCGTCGTAATGCGCAGCCAAAAGCGCTGCCGCTTTACGGGTGCCTGCCTGCGATGTGGCAAGGGCCACCTCGTATTCCGGCACACCATCTCCGATGGCCGCGCGTCCGGCATCCATCATGGCATTTGCAACTTGGCCGGCATGGCGGGCAAGTTGAAGCTCTGATGCTGATTTGATCATCCGCATCTCTGAAAGGATTGGCGTTGCCGACGTAAGGCTGTCCATCCCAACCAATTCATCCACATACCGGCGCACAAGGGCGGGCATGTAATCCGGTTCTATTGCGATTTTCGCAGCGCCCTTGACCGCTGCGGGTAACTCACTGCGCCATTCATCCCCCATGCCGTCGTTCCATGCAGCAATTCTATCAACACATGCGGCGGCTTGGGCCGTGTTGAGGTCAATTGTCGGTGTGATCAACAGACTGAAACCATCGCGGGGAACGACCAGAATGGTCGGGCGGCCAAACTCCATATGCAGATAATCATAATAACCCGTCAGGTAATACACGTTATCGTCATCGGTGATGAGGGCGACGTCGATGCCATCTTCAGCCAAGCGTTTGCGAAAGGCGTTCATGCGAGTCTCAAACATCGTCGCATACCTTTTTATCAGCCTTTGGCAATCGATCCCGCACCAGTTGCTCCCAAAAAGCAGCACCAATAGGCAATAGATCATCGTTGAAATCATAGTCATTCGAATGAAGCGGTTGACCGCATGCCCCCGTTTGGCCGTTGCCCATCAGCAAAAAACAACCGGGTACTGCGGCCGTGAAATGTGCAAAGTCCTCGGAGAAACTCATCGGTTCGCGATTGCCAATGGCATCCAGACCAAGAGTGCGGGCCACCTCCACCACAGCGCGGCTTGGCTCAGGCGCGTTGACCGTTTCAATGAACTCCGTGTTGAATGCCACAGAAACCGTTACGCCATGGGCCGCGCCGATGCCCTTTGCAATCTGGTGCATCAGGCGGGCAACTTCTTCACGGTCCGCTGGCATGCGCGCCCGCACATCGCCTTTTAGTGTCGCTGTGCCGGGCAATACGTTTCGCTGCCCGTCGGTCAGGAATTCAGTCACCGAAACCACTGCTCCTGCGCCCGGTGCCAGCTTGCGTGACACGATGGTTTGCAACGTCTGTACAATTTCCGCCCCGATCGTGATCGCATCGCGACCCACGTGCGGCATTGAGGCATGGCCGCCCTGACCTTCGATCAGAATCTCAAACAGGCTTTCGCTGGAACAGATCTGCCCTGAGCGTGTGGAGACCTGCCCAACAGGCGCGCCGGGAAGGTTGTGAATGGCATAAATCTCCTCGACGGGAAACCGTTCAAGAAGCCCCTCAGCGATCATGGCTTGAGCCCCAAGCCCATGTTCTTCGTTGGGCTGAAAGATAAAAACAACTGTCCCGTCAAAATCAGCATCATTAGCCAGCGCCGCCGCCGCACCCAGCAGCATCGTCATATGCCCGTCATGGCCGCAGGCATGCATAACCCCTTCCGTTCGGGACACATAATCATGGTCACTTGTCTCATGAATCGGTAGCGCATCCATGTCTGCGCGCAAACCGATGGCACGATTGCCTGTCCCGCGCCTCAAGACCCCGACGACCCCGGCCCCGATATGAACCTCTATCCCTAGCCCCTCAAGGATTTCCGCAACACGCGCTTTCGTGCGGTCTTCTGCAAAGCCAAGTTCGGGCGTTTTGTGAAATTCGTGGCGCAGGGCCACAAGGTCTAGGCTATCCATCAAAATATCTCTTGTAAGGTTGGACATACCTTAGCTTGAAAAATCACGCACGCAGGCCAAAAAACGACCTGATGGAGATGGTTCAGATATCCTTGATGAACACTTGAAACAGCGCAACTGAGATCAGTTGAGCGATGAGTGTCCTCGCGTCATATGGATCATACCGCATCATCACGTTAGGTCTCTTTCTGTGGCTGGCCTGCGACATAGGTTTGCGTGATGGCCCGATCATCGCCCATCATCTGAAGGGTGAATAACTCCTCTGACAATGTCTCGGCCCGGTCCATTCGCAAGGCCATGGCGGGGGTGGATCGCGGATCGACGACGACAATATCAGCCTCTGTTCCTGCCTTAAGCGTGCCAATTTTATCAGCCAGCCCCAGTACTTCGGCATTACCCCGTGTGATCCAATAAAAAGCCCGCAACGTATGGAGCGATTGGTTTTGCAATTGAAGAATTTTATATCCTTCGTTCAGTGTCTGTAGCATCGAATAGCTAGTCCCTGCCCCGACGTCCGTGGCAATCCCATTGGTAATACCCTGTGCCCGCAAGCCTGCGTCATCAAACAATCCACTACCTAGAAAAAGGTTCGAGGTCGGGCAAAACACCGGATGGGCACCAGTTTGCGCAATTGCTGCGATTTCACGGTCTTTCAGATGGATGGCATGACCCAAAAGCGTGCGCTGCCCTAGCAAGCCATAGCTTTCATAGACGTCAAGATAATCGCGTGCTTGGGGATAGAGTTCAGCAGTAAACGCGATTTCGTCATGATTTTCGGACAAATGCGTTTGAATATAGCAATCTGGATGTTCGCCCGCCAACGCACCGGCCATCTCCATTTGTGCGGGCGTCGATGTGATCGCAAAGCGTGGCGTAATGGCGTAAGATACCCGCCCCTTACCGTGCCACGCGGCAATCAAATCCTTGCTGTCATCATAGCCTGATTGGGGTGTGTCCAGTACCGCGTTCGGCGCATTTCGGTCCATCATTGTTTTGCCCGCGATCATCCGCATGTTGCGATCCACGGCCTCGCTAAACAAGGCTTCGGCGGACGCCTTGTGAACGGAACAAAAGGCCACCGCAGTTGTCGTCCCATGATCCGTGAGCAATGAACAAAATTGCCCTGCCATCGCGCGCGCATGTTGGGCATTGGCATATTCGGCCTCAGCCGGAAACGTATATCCGTTCAACCAGTCAAGAAGCTGACTGCCCCAGCTTGCAACGATCTGCACTTGGGGAAAATGAATATGCGCATCAATAAAACCAGCCATCAACAAATGCGGACGGTGATCAATGACTATCGCGTTTCCTGCGTCCGGTACGACGTCAGAATACTCTCCTGATGCCGCGATCAACCCTTCGCGCATCAAGATTGCGCCATCTTCGATGTAGCTATACGCGGCAGTATCCTCGGCACTTGTGGGTTCATGATGGAACGTCAGAATGCGTCCGCGCAGCAAAGTATCAGCCATTTTCGAACTGCCTATTTAGGGGAATATGCGGACGAGGCGATCAAATCACCGCCTCGTCCTTTCTGTATCTTAGCCGCGATCAAACGCTGGCGTATCATCGTCAAGGAAGTCTGGCTCATCCGGGACAATGATCCGGTGTTCCAAATCTTCTTTGGGTGCAAACATTGGATAAAGCATCATGAAGGCCCCAATGATCAGGTATCCCAACGTGATTCCGTCAAGCTGCGGCATTTGCAACGTGTAGCTGTGAATAATGCCAACCGATGACATGATTGCCGCCGCGATGGCAAAGCCACCCGCGTACTTGAAACGCCCGTCAATTACATCCGCCACGATGGCACCCCAGACAAGACCGGTAATGATTGCGCCTTGTGACAAGGCCAGATGGCCTTCGTAATGCGCACCTTCCATCAGCAATGCAGCAGTTAATTCGCCATCGCCCAGTCCGGGCAATCCTTCAACCCCGGTATTGCGCAATGCGTTCATCATCGACCCCCATTTGGTCATCAGGAATGCCGAGATATGAGGCAAGATTGCAAAGGCAACAGCGGCCATATGTGCTGGCTTCACTGCAAACGCAGTGTTGGTGATCAGGCTGACAGACACGAAAACCAGCACCGGAGCAGCGGCAGCAATCGGGATCAATCCTGCGAGGAATGAAAGGAAGCCAAAGAAGGCTGCCGCCGCGATCACAAGTGCGACACCGATAATATAACCGGCCCGCGCATCCAGACGCTTATAAGCAGGATGGCCAATGTAGACCGTGGTTGGGAAAGGTGAGCCAAAAAGCGCGCCGATCATTGTGCCGGCACCATCCGTGATCTGGCAAACAGCCACAGGATAGCTGTCACCAGCCGCTTCAGCAGATTCCACATTGTTCATAGTTTCGATGAAATTATAGATTTGCACCGGAATAAGGACGAGAAACAGCTCGGGGTTGGCAAACAAGTATTGGATGCCCGCAATCATGTCGCCGAAATAGGGAATCGGTGGGTAGAATCCGATACCTCCGGTGCTGAACGTCGATTTGCCGAGAACGATCGCAATGACCGTGCCGGCGGCGATGGCGACCAAACCCGCAGGCACATTGCCCGGCAACCGGAAGCGACCAATCAGACCCCAAAGAATAAACAGCAACGACGTGAAACCAATGATCGGGTGTTCAAATATCTCAGCCAATGGCACAGAACCAATGAACACCAACGCGATACCGCACAAGGTGCCAAGCATGCCCGCGCGCGGCGTAATCCGCTTGAGAAAAGGACCAATGACCGCACCAAGTGCCGCGACAATGCCGCCCATGAAGCCTGCGCCGATCCCAACCTGCCACGCCAAAAGCGGATCATCGGTCGCCCAATAGATCGGTCCGATCACCCCAAATAGATAGACGAACATTACAGGCGTCGAGATGCCATAAGGCAGTGCAGTTACATCTTTGCCCTGCTTGTTTGCCGCCCATTTGGCGAGCAGTGTGTAGACCGCGACCCCGGCAAGGATCGCCACCGCTGCCCCCGGCACAATGCGGCCAAAGACGATTTCAGCTGGCATCTGAAAGACGAACTGACAAACGCCGGACAAGATCAATAGATTGACGAGGTTGTCGGTAAAAAGCGCCCAGAAGGCGTTGAAATCGCTCCTGGCGAATAATTTATAGTTGTAGGTCGTATCTGACATTTTGGGTTTCCTCCCGTGAAGTGTCTTTTCCCCGTGCCACTCTTCTCTGATGTTCTGCGCGGGTCGTTAATATTTCAAATGACTGGTTCAGCCATTTGCGTGTCCATCTGAGCCAAAGCCGTCATCACCTCGGCCACCACCAGCGCTGCAATAACCTCGGGTCTTTTGTCGGCACTTTCGCTCGCACCAATTGGACAGGTGAGTTCGGTGCAATTTGCCGCTGTACTGTGACTTTGGTGAAAGCGTTCGAATTTCACACGCTTGGTGGCTGAACCGATCAGACCGACATAAGCCGCATCACCGCGGTCCAGCGCTTCTGATGTCAAAAGAAAGTCGAGCGCATGATCGTGTGTCAGAACAATATAGGCACTACCCACAGGAGCCTGGCGAATATCGGCTTCTGGCATTGCCGAGGGCCGTTTTTCCACAACAGCATCGCAAAGCGATAGCTCCTCGGCGCGGCTGTCGATCAGCACGCAGCGCACGGGCAGGAACTGAAGAAATTGGGCGAGTGCGCGGCCAACATGTCCTGCCCCCAAGACATAAACGTGCGGCATCGCAGCTTTGTGCATCGTATCCGCGGCCAGAGCCGCAGCTCGGTCCGCATCATTCATCTGAATGAGGTCAACGATGACACGCCCACCGCAACACTGGCCAATCTCAGGTCCAAGCGGCACATCCATACGTTCTGATATCTGCGCCCCACGCAGCATCGCACGCGCCTTGTCGATGGCCATGTATTCAAGTTGACCACCGCCAATCGTGCCAGAAAGCATGGTTTCGGACACAAACATCTCTGCCCCAGCGTCGCGCGGTGATGACCCGCGCACTTGGCTAAGACGGACGTGTACCACGTCGCTATCCGCATTCAGAATTTCTGGAAGGGTCATGCGATCAGCCCTGCAATCGTTCGATCGCCATCAACACACGCTCGGGTGTTGCGGGTGCATCCAGACGCGGGCAGATTTTGTAATCGGTCACGCTCGCCACTGCATGCGACAACGCTTCGAACACCGAAATGCCCAGCATAAAGGGTGGCTCGCCGACGGCTTTAGACCGTTTGATGGTGTTCTCTCGATTTTCTGACCATGTGGCGAGATCAACATTGAACTCACGCGGTCGGTCAGAAGCGAGCGGTATCTTATACGTCGATGGCGCATGCGTGCGCAGTTGGCCCTTGTCATCCCACCATAACTCTTCGGTAGTCAGCCAGCCCATGCCTTGAATGAACGCGCCCTCAATCTGCCCCTTATCGATGATCGGGTTCAGGGATTTACCCACATCATGCAGAATATCTGTTCGCTCGACCCGGTATTCCCCGGTCAGTGTATCGACCGACACCTCTGAACATGCCGCGCCATATGCGTAATAATAAAATGGTCTCCCTTTGCCGGTGTCGCGGTCCCAGTGGATCTTTGGTGTTTTGTAAAAACCCGCTGCCGAAAGATGAATCCGCGCCATGTAGGCTTCGCGGATGAAGTCGGCGAAGGGGATGACCTCGCTGCCAATCTCAACGGCATTGGCGACGAAACGGATATTTTCTGAGTCTGTCTGCCAGCGTTCGGCAGCAAATGCGACAAGGCGTTCTTTGATCTGCGTTGCCGCATCCAATGCCGCCATGCCGTTCAAGTCAGAGCCAGAAGAGGCCGCCGTCGCAGAAGTGTTTGGCACTTTTTCGGTCGTGGTCTTGGTGATCTTGATCTTGTCAAAATCGACCTGAAATTCCTCTGCAACGACTTGTGCGATCTTGGTGTTGAGGCCCTGCCCCATTTCCGTGCCGCCGTGGTTCAGGTGCAGTGATCCATCCGAATAGATGTGTAACAAGGCCCCCGCCTGATTATACCATGTCGCCGTAAACGAGATGCCAAATTTCACCGGCGTCAGCGCAATGCCCTTGCGGATGACACCACCCCTGGCGTTCCACTCCAAAATGGCCTGCCGACGCGCTTGATACTCAGAACTATCTTCCAATTCCTGTACGATGCGCGGCGCGATATTATCCTCTACCGTCTGGTGGTATGGCGTCACATCACGGCCATTATCGCCGTAGAAATTCCGCTTGCGCACCTCCAGACTGTCGAGCCCGCGGTGATAGGCGATTTCTTCCATGATACGTTCGGCCACGATGACGCCCTGCGGTCCACCAAAGCCACGGAACGCAGTGTTGGACACGGTGTTGGTTTTCATCGGATGCGAATTCAGCAGGACATTGGGATAGTAATAAGCGTTGTCAGCATGAAACAACGCACGGTCTGTCACCGGGCCAGACAGATCGGACGAAAACCCGCAACGCGCGGCAAATTCGCCAGTCACGGCTTGAATCACACCATCATCGTCAAAACCCACTTCGTAATCGATCACAAAGTCATGCCGCTTACCGGTTGCTGACATATCGTCATCGCGATCCGGGCGGATTTTTACGGCGCGGTTCCACTTCTTCGCGGCCACCGCCGCAACAGCGCAGAACAAATTCATCTGGGTTTCTTTGCCGCCAAAACCGCCGCCCATACGGCGCACATTGATTGTCACCGCATTGGACGGCACGCCCAGAACATGGGCAACCATATGCTGCGCCTCTGTCGGGTGCTGGGTGGAGGAATGAACCATCACATCGTCGTCTTCGCCGGGAATGGCAAAAGCGATGTGCCCTTCAAGGTAAAGATGATCCTGTCCGCCAACAGTGAATTTGCCTTTGATCCGGTGCGTGGCCTTTTCCATCTCTTGGGCGGCTTCGCCCCGTTTGAGCGTAAGCGGCGGCGTAACATATCCTAAATCTGCCTTTTGGGCCGCTTCAGGATCAAGGGCATGCGGCAAATCTTCGTAGCTGACCTTGACCAGCTTTGCCGCACGGCGGGCCGCGTCACGGGTTTCGGCGATCACCGCAAACATCGGTTGCCCCCAGAACTCAACTTTTTCAGTGGCAAAGATTGGTTCATCGTCACGCCCGGTGGGTGAAACGTCGTTGCTGCCGGGCAGGTCTTCGGCTGTCAAAACGCCAATAACTCCGGGTGCAGTGCGCACGGCGCTCAGATCGACGTCGCGCAGTATGGCGTGGGCACGTGTGGACAGCCCAAGATAGGCGTGCAGTGTGCCAACAGGTTCGGTAATGTCATCGCAATAATCTGCGCGTCCAGTCACATGTTTGACCGCGCTGTCGTGGCGCAGATCAGTGTTCACGCCGCCCTTTATGGTGTCGCGACTTTGATCCGCGCGTGCCAGTTGCTGCGCGACAGGCGGGTCTTTGCGTTTGTCCGTACCAATGGGCGCTTCGACGGTTTTTGGGGTGCTCATATCTCTATCCTCCATCACGCGCTTAGGCGCACAGGCGCGTCTTCACTCTGCTGCTCCAACCAAAACCTGCGGAACAGATTTTTCGAAACTTGCAGGCGGTAGTCAGACGAGGCGCGCCAATCGGTCAGCGGCTGGAAATCTTCGCTGAGACAGGCGGCAGCATTCATCACTGTTGACTCGCTCCACTCTGCTCCGATCAGCGCAGCTTCGGCGCTTGCGGCACGTTTGGGTGTCGCCGCCATCCCGCCAAACGCGATGCGCGCAGCGGTGACCTTGCCGTTCTCGACGGTCACGTTGAACGCGGCACAGACTGATGAAATATCCTCGTCACGGCGCTTGGAAATCTTGTATGCGGCGTGCATTTCATTGGCTTTTGGGCGCGGCACGGTGATGCCTTCAAGGAATTCGCCTTCATTCATGTCTTGCTTGCCATAGGCGATGAAGAAATCCTCGATCGGCAAAACGCGACGATTGCGACCTTTGCGCAGCGTGATGGCGGCATCAAGCGCGATCAGAACTGGTGGGGTATCCCCGATGGGCGAGCCGTTTGCAATGTTGCCGCCGATGGTGCCCATGCTGCGGATTTGCCAGCCTGCAATACGGTCCCAGAATGCCCCCAAATGCGGATAATCTGCGGCCATCGCAGCACGGCTGTCCGTATAGCTGACGCCAGACCCGATCCGAATTTCATCTATGGTCACATCGAGCTGTCGCAATTCATCCAGATGACCCAGGAAGACCACTGGTGAGATATCTTTGAGAAACTTTGTCACCCAGAGGCCGACATCCGTTGCACCTGCGATCATCGTCGCATTTGGTGTTGCCAACAGCACATCAGCAAGATCGTCGACCGAAGCGGGCAAGATGCAGCGGCTGACACCTTTTGACACCTCTACGCGCCGACCGTCGCGCAGGTCACTCAATTTGCGGGTCATAGTTTCGCGCTCTCGGGTCAGCGTATCATCTGCCGGGCTGCCAAGCGTCGTCATCGCTTTGGCGGCTTTGATGATCGGCTCATATCCTGTGCAACGACATAGATTTCCCTGAAGGGCTGTCTCAATCTCAGTCTCGTTGGGATCGGAATTTCCCATCCACAGCGCATAAAGCGACATCACGAAACCCGGCGTACAAAATCCGCATTGGCTGCCATGATGATCCACCATGGCTTGTTGAACCGGATGCAGCTTTCCGCCCGGACCGGAGAGGTACTCGATAGACACTACATGACAAGCATCCAGCGACGCAGTCAGCCGGATGCAGGCATTGACGGGCTCATAGCGCAACGTGCCGTTCTGCAAACGACCGACAAGAACGGTGCAGGCCCCGCAATCGCCCTCTGCGCAACCTTCCTTACTGCCTGTGAGACGGCGGTCAATCCGCAAGAAGTCCAGCAATGTGTCACTTGCACCGACACTGTCCAAAGTGATGTCGCGATCATTCAACACAAATCGAATTTCAGACCTGGATGTCATTTTCCCTCCTCTACCGCAGTCAGGATTCTGCAGTTGCTACCTGTATGCCGTAATTAGATTTCTCAAAATACGGCGGAGTCGCGTATGCTATTTCAACGAATCGTTGATAATCGGAGATGCAATTGCCCTATCTGGAAAGTCTGAAAGTGTTTGTCAGGGTAGTGGAACTTGGCAGTATCACCGCTGGCGGGCGTGACCTGCGCCTGACACCAGCAGTGGCCAGCAACCGGATCAAAGAACTTGAGCGCCGCTTGGATGTACGTCTGTTTAACCGCACGACCCGCAAGCTGTCGCCCACTGAGGTTGGGCATGCTTTTTACGATCACGCGCGACTTGTCGTGCAATCTTTGGAGGACGCCGAGGCAGCGATATCTGATTTTTCTCAGAACCCGCATGGCACTGTTCAGGTGACCGCCCCGTTGGGGGTCGGTAAAAGATTGGTTGCGCCATTAATACCGGAGTTTGTTGATCAATATCCCGAAGTTTCCGTGCGGCTACGCTTATCGGATCGCAAGGTGGATCTGCTCGAAGACGGACTGGATGTGGCATTGTTCATTGGCCGCCCCCCGGATTCCAACCTGAAACTGCGCAAAATAATGGACACACCACGCGTTCTATGTGCCGCCCCGTCCTATCTTGAACAACGCGGTGTGCCGAAAATGCCAGATGATCTTCGTAGGCATAACTGTTTGCTTTTACGCTATCCGCGGTCGCCTGAATGGTTCTGGACACTCGCCACAGCAGAAGGCCCACTCAGGATGGATGTCTCTGGAAGTTACGATTCCGATGATGGTGATGTTCTGACTGGTTGGGCGCTTGCGGGCCGGGGGATTGTCAACAAACCAAAGTTCGACGTCGCTGAGCATTTGAAAAGCGGTGCCCTTGTGGAAGTCCTTCCCGAAACCCCGCCAGAGCCTGCAATGTTCGGATGCTTGTATCCTCATCGGCGTCTTCAGGATAACAAAGTCCGGCTCTTCATCGACTTCTTACTTGAGCGGTGCAGAAAAAAACTGCTTTGACATAAAAGCGGACAGATCAAGATGATCCGTCCGCCATTTGTCATCCCCGGGGCCAGGAGGGACATCCCACCCAAGAACTTTGTTCAGGCTGATCGCGAGACATATGGAGCAAAGAAGGTTCGTCCTGTCGCCAGTGATCAAGACCGACGTGTACTACCTAGCGCCTCCGCCATTGCCATGAAAAGCCCCGTGTTCGGGAAACGGTTTCAATGAATTGTGCATAATCGATCTCAGTTCAGTGCGGTAGTTTCTGCACCCAGACCTCAGCTTATGGATCACACATGAAACTTGCGCAAAAACGGCGGATCACCCCGCATCTGAACTTGGCTTGCTCAAGAACATTTGAACCATACGGGAAACTGGTGCCCGCTGGTCCGCCTGAGGAGCATCTGATGGATGCCAAGATATTCCGATCCCTTCAAAACAATGTAACACGGCCTGAATGGGTCAAGCTCTCTGAGCCGAAAATGCAATTGATGAAAGCTGCACCATATGAGCGTGGTGAAATGCCCCATACGATGATGTCTTATCAATGGGAGCGGACCATTATCGTACCTGACATGGCACAAGATTATGCTTTGAGTTTAGCGATCGGGCAAGACGGGCAGCCAGAAACGCAAACGTTCCGTATCGGCGCCGGCTTGGCGGTGAACCTCAAATCAGGTGTGTGGTTCAGCGCAGTATACTCCCTTAATCAAGGGTCAAAATACTGGATCATCTCTGGCTCAGGGCAGCCGCAACTCCATAATTTGAACGAGAGAGCGATTTGAGCGGACGCAGATACTTACATTGAACCTATTGCCCAGTGGTATTAGATCGTTTTTGCAAAGGCGTCTAAATTGGTGCAACTTGGGGTCGGTATGAAGGTTCAATGGTTTCTCCCGATGTTATACATTCCTCGGATCACGAGATGACCGGGCATTCCATTTCTCATCGCAGTTCAGGATTAAAAATACTGGGAACAGGCCGGGCCTTGCCGGAGCGGGCGGTGACTGCGGCAGCGCTTGATCAGGAACACGGGCTTGCGAAGGGATACATTGAAACCACGACTGGTGTTTTGACCCGCTATTTCTGCCGCCACGAGACCCAGATCGACCTCGCAGCCGATGCCGCGCGAAAGGCGCTGGACGACGCTGGCATGCAAGCCGATGCGGTTGATATGATCATCTGTGCCGCCGCTGTACCCTATCAGTCCATCCCCGCCACCGCGCCTTTGATCCAACGGGCGTTGGGCATTGCGGATGGAACCTGCTTTGGCACGGACGTCAACTGCACCTGCCTTGGATTTGCAGCCGCTTTGCAAATGGCAGATGGCCTGCTGCAAAGTGGGCATTACAAAACCATCCTCATTGTTGCATCCGAGGTTGCTTCGCGTGGCCTACCTTGGGTTGATCAACCTGATGTGGCTGGTCTTTTTGGTGATGGTGCGGGTGCTGCTATCGTAGGTTTAGCCCCGCACGCCGGGCTACGGGCCGCAGCGTTTTGCACCTATCCATCGGCTTACGATGCCTGTGCCTTGGGCGCTGGCGGCACACGGTTTGATTTTGAACATAACCCTGCTGATTTTGCCGCGCACAGCAAATTCCACATGAATGGAAAAGAACTGTTCCGCGTTGCCGCGAAGTACTTTGATACTTTTGTCACTGACTTGCTGAGCCGTGCCGACACATCGCCCGACGGCATTGATTGCGTCATTGCCCATCAGGCAAGCCCAGGTGCGTTGGCGCATATGATCAAGACCTGTCATTTCAGAGCGGATCAGGTGATCAATATCGTCCCTGTTGTTGGCAACCAAATCGCGGCCTCAATCCCGTTTGTGCTGGATTACGCCCGACGGCAGGGCCGCATCAAAGCAGGTGACCGCATCGCGATGCTGGGGACATCTGCAGGCGTATCGTTCGGCGGCCTTGTGTTAGATTTGTAACCCATGGCGCAGGTTCTTGTGACAGGGGCGTCGGGTTTTTTAGGCAGCAGTCTTGTGCGGCAACTCTACCTTAATGGCGCTGACGTTGTAGCAACCGGGCGCAATGCCAAAAAGCTGAACGCGCTGCCCCTGCCAAATCACGCCAAAATCGCCGTCGATTTATCTGATGCACGGGCGTTAAAAACATCTCTGGCACGGCTTGGTGCTATCACGACAATTGTGCATTGTGCAGCGCTATCATCGCCGTGGGGTCGATATGATGCCTTCCACGAAGCCAATGTCACGGCAACTGAAAACGTGATTCATCTGGCCAGAAACCTTGGAGTTTCACATATCATACACATATCAACTCCCGCGCTATATTTCCGGTTTGAAGATCAGTCTCTTGTGCCTGAAAGCGCCGCTTTGCCAAAACCGATCAACGCCTATGCAAAGACCAAGGCACTCGCCGAAGATCGGATGCGCGCGTGTGGCATTGCGACGACGATTCTGCGACCGCGCGGGATATATGGTGCGGGCGATAAGGCACTTCTGCCACGCCTGTTACGTGCGGCGCACGCAGGACCGCTGCCATTGTTTCGGGGTGGAGAGGCCATGACAGATATCACCCATGTGTCCGACGTAGTCAGCGCAATACAAGCTGTGATGGCACAACGAGATCGCGCAAAGGGCAAGACGTTCAACATTTCAGGCGGCACCCCCCTGCGCATCAAGACGCTGGTCGAACAGGTCTGCGCGGCGCAAGATATTGCGGTACGATGGAGGGCGCTTCCGGTGTGGCCCGCCCTTGCGGCAGTGCTCCTTGGCGAAACAATTGCCCGCCTGCGCCCCAGCCAACCCGAACCGCGTGTGACCGCCTATGGTCTTGGCATCTTTGCCTTTTCGCAATCGCTTGATCTGTCTGCAGCGCGCGACACTTTGGGATGGTATCCCCGTGTCTCTTTCGATGACGGGCTTGCGATGACATTCTCTACGAAAGGCCAAACACATGCGTGATCCCGCCTTTTTTACAACCAGTATTTTGCGTAAACCTGAACGGCTTTTGTTGCGTGGCGGCTCCTTTCGAAAACAACTGCCTCTGCGTGTGCGTGTCGGCTATTTTCATCACCCGAAGCTGGGCCATACGCTTGTCGACACGGGCTATAGCACACATGTGACCGAACCGGGGAAAACGCGCGACGTGTTGCTCTCTGCATACCGGAAACTGCTTGGGCCAAATGTGCTTTATCCGGACCCGCTTGAGGTGGGTTTGAACTTGCTTGGGCTGCGCAAATCGCAAATTGACACTGTGGTCCTCACGCATTTTCATGCCGACCACGTCAGTGGGCTGCTGGACCTTCCGGGCACGCAGGTCATTTGCGCAAGGTCTGGATGGACAAAGATGCAGGTCCAATCCCGAATCAAAAACGCCACCGAAGGTGTGTTTGCCTCGCTCCTGCCTGCGGATATTGAGCAGCGGCTAACCTTCTTTGAGGACTTCCCACGCGTAAGTGCTCCGCTGAATCTTGGCCTCGGCTGGGACATTGCGGGTGATGGCAATGTGCTTGGCATTGATTTGCCGGGGCATCTTGAGGGGCATATCGGGCTTTGCTTC
>JBPOFE010000229.1:0-3417 GCA_051252035.1 Sulfitobacter sp. | reverse complement strand
GCCTCAGAGTGCGGCACTTCTGAGAATTCATTATCGTCTGCAAACCCGGGCAGATCAGACATGTCCGGCAGATCGGGTGTGGCGGCAAGATCAGGCGAAGTTGACGGCTCCTGCGGAGGCAGGTCCGTCAGCTCCACGGAAGGCTCCACCAATGTGACTGTGACTTCGCTATCGCCCATACGTGTCCCCGTACCATCGCCGGACACTTCCGGCAGATCCAGCTCAGCTCGGTCGCTTGCTCTGCGCTTTGGAGTTGTGACCGTAATTTTCTGATGATCAACCCGCAGAGCCCGCACGCCGTCGATCTGCCCCAGTGTGCCGCGCCCGACACCATGCCCGGCCATCGTCAACACCCGCGATTGATCAAACGACGTGACCCCAAGTTCTAGCACATCACCTGGGGCCAGCGCGCTGACGGCGCTCAGCGGCATGGAAAGCCGCGCCAGCGCGACATTTAAATCAATATGCAACGCCATCACCGTTTCGTCTAAGGATCGGTGTTGCCGTCGCCCAATGCCCGCAACTTCAGGGTCGGCAATCGGGTCCGTTTCCGCACACACGTTAGCCATCATCGGTATGCACAATATGATCTGCCCCTGCCGCGTCCCAGCAGCGATATCAACGGTGATATGCACCACCTGATATTCCGGTGCTTCAAGTGTCATCTGTAAAATGCGGGCATCTTCGGCGCGGGTGCCAAAACGATAGCCCTGCAATAGCTGACGGTCCGCGTCTGTCTCGGGCAGAAGAGCCGCACGTTCCAGCAACGCATCCAAGAACGGCGCGCAAATCGCAGCATCCGTGGCCGTCAATGATCTGGCACCACCATCGGTTTCCGGCATCACCCGTCCCATGGTCTGCTGCTGGATCAACCCGCCCACCAACACAGGATCAAACACCGCCGCCGCGCGCCTACCCGATGGGCCATCCAAAGCCATCAACAAGGCAGGTGCATCGAACAGATCAGCCAACGCATCGCCGTCGCGTTGTTCACTGCGCAGGCCAATCGCGGTCAACGCCATGTCAAACATCTCATCCGCAACTTTTGCCAGTGTCAGACGCAATGCCTTTTGCACTGACATCGAACGCGTCTGATGTTCTGCCGCCCCCACCCGCGCCTTGCGATGCAGGGCTGAGGCGGGCGGCGCATCCGCTGATTTTTCAGATGTCTGTGCCGTCATAGAATGCTGGTCTTGTCCCATCGCCTCCCCCGCGTTTTGCGGGCCTTGGGTCACACTTAGACGATGATTGTTACCAATGCCTTTATTTCAGAGTAGAGTTGTCAAGCGGCGCGGCCAGATCATTCAGCGGCAACCGCACCCGGAACGCAGTGCCCGTCATTTTCGGCAAATAGGTGATCTCGCCCCCAAGCCGGGTCATGATCTCGTGGCAAATCGCCAATCCCAATCCAGCCCCATCGCCGACCTCGCCACTGATCCGAAAGAACTTTTCAAAGATTACTTCCTGCGCGTCGGCGGCAATGCCCTCGCCATTATCGACAAAATCAACGGTCAACATCTGATTGTCATGCCGCACGTCAATGGTCAGTTGCGGATCATCTGCACGGCAATATTTCTGTGCATTGGCGACCAGATTTATGAAAACCTGCGCCAACCGGTCCATGTCGGTGGTGATCGTGACCGCTTCGGCCTTTGGGTCGCGTATGATCTTGAGCGGTTGCGATGCCGCAGCCAGTGCGGTGATCACCGCCTGATCCAAGACATCCGAAACCTGCCCAGTCCGCATATTTAGTGTCACCTGTCCGTTTTCCAGCACCGACAGGTCCAGCAAATCATCCAGCAGTCGGGTCAGCCGGATGGTTTCGGAATGGATGATCGAGGCATAGCGGGTTTTATCAGCGGCCTTCATGCCCTTGGCATCGCGCAAAATTTCGGAAAATGATCGGATCGAGGTCATCGGCGTGCGCAATTCATGACTGATCTGGCTGAGAAAGCTGTCTTTTTGTAAGGATAACTGCGTCAATTTTTCATTGGCATTGCGCAGTTGCGCCGCGGTCTCTGACAACTCGCGTGATTTCGCCTCAAGCTGACTGGAGTATTCCAACATCTGTGCAGATTCGTCCGCCACCGCTAACAGGTCTTGCACCGACACGGACGTACCACCAACAATCTGTGCGACCATCGCATGCGCCGTCGCAGCCCCCACGGAGGCTGCCAATTCACGCTCCAACGCCTGCACAAATTGCGGCGTGGGTTCTGGTAACCCACCCGCCGTGCCTTGCGCCTTTGACTGCGCCTGGAAAAAGCTGCCTGCCTCATCCGCGCCCAAGATACGCTGCGCCATGATCATCAAATCTTCGCTGCCCGCTACGGAGGCGGTCCAGCCGCGTGTCGGACTGGAATGATCAAACACATTAACAAACTGCGCGCCCTGCAAGCGTTCAATCGGATCGGGAAATGTAAAGAGCGAGACGCTCCAAAATACCAGCGTGTTTAACGACAGGCTCCACACCACCGCGTGGACTGTGGGGTCCATGCCCTCAATACCAAAAAGCGCTTCGGGCCGCAGCCATCCAATGCCCCACAACCCCTGTTCAAGCGTCGTCAACGACAGCGCCACATCTGCGCCAAAGCTGGGGAGTAACATCGTGAAAACCCACAATGCGAAACCAATGCCAAGCCCACAAAGCGCGCCCATCCGCGTAGCTCCACGCCAGAAAATGCCGCCCAACAAGGCGGGCAGAAACTGCGCCACACCGCCAAAGGAAATCGTGCCAATCGCCGCCAGAGCGCCACTGCCGCCAGAGGCGCGGTAATAAAGATATCCCAACGCGATGATCAGCAGGATCGACAAGCGTCGCGCAAGAATCACCACGTTGCGCACATCACCCGATTGCGTGGCACCATCCTGCCGCAACGCCAACCAGATCGGCATAACAATATGGTTGCTGACCATCGTGCTCAGCGCCAGCGTGGCCACGATCACCATCGACGTGGCGGAGGAAAAGCCCCCAAGAAACGAAAGCATCGCCAACCCGTTCTGGCCTTGGCTGAGCGGCAAGCTCAACACAAACAGGTCCGGGTTTGAGCCAGCGGGCATCAGGTCAAGCCCGACCACGGCAATTGGCACCACAAACAGGCTCATCAACATCAGGTACAGTGGAAAAGCCCAAGAGGCGATTTGTAGGTATCGTTCATCGACATTTTCGACCACCATCACCTGAAACATCCGGGGCAAACATAAAAATGCCGCCGCCGACAGCATCGTCAGAGCGACCCAGCGGCTGCCCTGCACATGCCATTCGCCGATGGCTGAGGCGTCAATCCGGGTCAGGGTGTCGCTGATACCGCCCGCCAAGCCCCAGACCACAAAGATGCCAACCGCCAGTAATGCGACCAGTTTGACGACCGCCTCTACCGCGACGGCGATCACCACGCCGTGGTGGCGTTCATTGAC
>JBPOFE010000228.1:0-3459 GCA_051252035.1 Sulfitobacter sp. | reverse complement strand
GGCGACACCGTTGCCGTCGATGAAATGCTCTGCGAGTTGGAAACTGATAAAGTTACTGTCGAAGTCCCCAGCCCCGTCGCCGGAACTCTTTCTGAGATCGTCGCCGCTGAAGGTGAAACCGTGGGCGTTGATGCGCTCTTAGCCAACATTTCCGAAGGCGATGCCGGATCAACCGCCGCCCCCAAAGGCAAGGAAGCCGCCGAGGATAACAAGGCTGACAGCAGCGCCGCCCGGACCGCCAAAAAAGACGATGGCGGCGGTGCATCTGTCGATGTAATGGTCCCGACCTTGGGCGAAAGCGTCACCGAGGCCACCGTCAGCACATGGTTCAAGAAAGTCGGCGATAGCGTCGCGCAAGACGAAATGCTGTGCGAGCTGGAAACCGATAAAGTCAGCGTTGAAGTGCCCGCACCCGCTGCTGGCACGCTCACCGAAATCCTCGCCGAAGAAGGCAGCACCGTTGAGGCATCCGCAAAACTCGCGGTGATCACATCCGGTGACGGTGCCGCAACCCCCGCCAGAGCGCCTGAACCCGACGCCGCCTCGAAAGGCGCAGAATCAAGCGGCGGCAAAGATGTCGAAGATGCGCCCTCCGCCAAGAAAGCCATGGCCGAAGCAGGTGTGTCCCGCGATGCCGTCACTGGCACCGGCCGCGATGGCCGGGTGATGAAAGAGGACGTCGCCAAGGCAATCGCCGCTGGCACCTCCGCCGCGCCCAAGGACGAAAAACCCGCCGCCCCCCGCGCCGCGTCAAAGCCCGACGACGAAGCCCGCGAGGAGCGCGTGAAGATGTCACGCCTCAAACAGACCATGGCGCGCCGTTTGAAAGAAGCGCAGAACACCGCCGCGATCCTGACCACCTTCAACGAGGTCGACATGACCGAGGTGATGGGCATCCGCACGCAGTACAAAGAACAGTTTGAGAAGAAACACGGCGTCCGCATGGGCTTTATGTCGTTCTTTACCAAGGCCTGCTGTCACGCGCTCAAGGAAATCCCCGAGGTCAACGCAGAGATCGACGGCACCGACGTGATCTATAAAAACTACGTCCACATGGGTGTCGCCGCTGGCACGCCCACGGGTCTGGTTGTCCCGGTGATCCGCGATGTTGATACCATGTCATTCGCGGGCATCGAAAAGGCCATCAACGTCATGGGCAAAAAAGCCCGCGATGGTAAACTCAGCATGGCCGACATGACGGGTGGCACCTTCACCATTTCCAACGGCGGCGTCTATGGCTCCCTGATGACCGCGCCGATCCTGAACCCGCCACAGTCCGGTATCCTCGGCATGGCCAAAATCCAAGACCGCGCGATGGTTGTGGGTGGTGAGATTGTCGTGCGTCCGATGATGTATATCTCGCTCAGCTATGATCACCGGATCATCGACGGCAAGGGGGCGGTGACGTTCCTTGTGCGGGTGAAAGAGATGCTGGAAGACCCACGGCGGTTGTTGATGGATTTGTGAGGGGGTGCCGGGCTGAAGCCCGGCCTACAAATTTAAGTAGGGCGGGCTTCAGCCCGGCATGCCATGAAACGTCTTTCCTACTAAGGTATTGCTCATGCCACATAGCGATGCAGAAATCTCTCGACTTGAACAGGCCAACCTACTTGGCCTGACATATTTGAGAACCGTAGTCCTTCTAAATGGTGGAGCAATGATTGCTGTCCTTACCTTGGTGGGGAACAGCACGGAAAAGACTGCTATCTTATTTTCTTTAATGAGCGTGAAGTGTTCAATGGTCGCATTCGTTCTTGGAATTGCTTCGATTCTTTCTGCATTGCTTGTATCTTATGTTTTTACTGCCAATGCACCCGAGAGCAAAACATCGAATTTCTTGAATAACTATGTTGTTGGGATCAACGCTTTTCTAGGATTACTATCTCTTGCATCATTCCTAGCGGGTTCTCTTATTCTGATAAGTGGAGCATCGTGAGTGCTACAGCCGTAAATCATTGCAACCAGTAGATTGGCTGCTCCACTCTTTTATCGCCATATAAAGGGACCAACCCCGATGACCGAAACAACAATCCTCGCCCTCTACGGCCTCCTCGTCCTGATCAACATCCTGCTGCAAGCCACGGGTGCGATGCAGCAACTCTCGCTCGGCTACCTCCTGTCCTCACGCGACGAGGGCCGTACCGTCACCGGCATGACCGCCCGGATTGAGCGCGCACTGGGCAATTCCATCACCGCGATGGCGCTTTTTGCCCCGGCGGTGCTGATTCTTGTCATCACCGATCAAACCAGCGCATCCACGTTACTGGCCGCCCAAATCTTCTTGATCGCGCGCATCATCTACCTGCCTGCCTACGCGTTCAAGCTGACCGGTATCCGCACCCTCGCATGGTTCGCAGGGTTCGCCGCCACCGCTGTCCTCTATTTCCTTGCTCTATAACGAGGCTCGATATGCAACTGATCTGCCACCACGAAGTCACCGATTTCGCCGCGTGGAAAGCCGCCTTTGACGCCGATGATGAGGCGCGGCGCAACGCAGGGTTAACCGTGCTGCAAGTCTGGCAGCACGTCGACAGCAAAACCCACGCGTTCTTTTTGCTCAGCGTCAATGACCGTGACAAAGCACAAGCATGGATTGACCGCTCAAATGCGCTGCACGGCGATGATGGCAACACCGTCACCCATGCTTCGGCGTTTTTCATCGACCCGGCCTGATGCGCAAGATCATCGGTTTTGCAGCGGCGGTTGCCCTCCTGATCGTGGCAATCGTCGGTTATACCAGCGTCATGGCCCGCATCGGGTCTGGCGCACCACCGCCGCTGTTGGCCGAGGCGGAACAGGCCGATGAAATACTGGTGATCAAATCAGCCCGTGAATTGCATCTTTTGCGCGATGGCACCCGCCTGAAAAGCTATGCCATATCTCTGGGGGCCGCCCCAAGTGGCCACAAACAGACCGAAGGCGATGAGCGCACCCCCGAAGGCCGCTATATGATCGACTGGCGCAACGACAGTTCCGTGGCGCATCTCAGCCTGCATATCTCTTATCCCAACCGCACCGATAAAAACGCAAATCCTGATCCCGGCGGCAATATCATGATCCATGGGCTGCCGAACGGTTGGGGGTTTCTGGGGTCCGCGCATCTGCTTTGGGATTGGACAAATGGCTGTATCGCCGTGACCAACGCCGAAATGCGCGATATCTGGTCGCGGGTGCCGAACAACACGCCGATCACCATCGTTGACGTTCTGTAACGGTGGCCGACTTTCTGACATGGTGGCCCACGGATTTGTCGCTCTGGCATCTGCACCGCACCTGGGCCTATTGGCTGCTGGTGATTTTCCTCATCGCAGAGATGGCGTATTTTCAGCCCCGGTCATTGCGGTTTTTGCGGCAAGTGGCTTCGGCCTCGGCCCCCACCACAGGGCCATGGGGCGGCGCCAAAGCACCATCTGCCAAGGTGATCTGGGCCGTGCGCCTCACCACTGCCCTGTCCTTTGT